>NZ_JAFEVM010000024.1:0-8713 GCF_016901105.1 Treponema sp. Marseille-Q4523
ATATAATCTATAAATCACATAATAAGTATCGAAAGGATGAAAAAGATCCTGTAATTTCGATGGATAAATCTTTACTCGTTGAACCTAAAAAAATCGGCAACACGGATATTTATTCGGAAGGTTCTTTAAGCTCTGAAAGAGCAAGAATTTATGCAAAACAACTTTTGGATATCTTTAAAATAACAAATGATATTCAAATTCTTGTAGAAAAGAAAGAAGACGAATGACACACAACGAGCTTCAAAGCCTGGAAATGTGACAATTATAGTGGCAGGTTAAACCCATGATATGGTGAACGATATATTTTACAGGGGAAGAGGGGCAGTTACAGCTGTTCGACTTCGGACTCGGTGAGACCGGTCATTTTTATAATAAAATCAAGTTTGCAATTTGCCTGTTTCATCAGCTTTGCCGTTTCGAGCGCCTTTCGGTATGAACCTTCTTGTTTTCCTTGTGCAATGCCTTCCTGCAATGCGATTTCCCGTTCCTCTTCCCGCTGCACGGCTATGTCCACGTCATAATCGTATTCGGCAATTAACATATTCATCACCTCTCAAAAAACTTTTACAGGAAGTTAGAGCCTCCGGCTCGTTCTGCAAAGAACCGATTCTACGTGTCCGCTTTCGCGGACTTCGAATCAACTTCCGAAAAAGTTTTTTCTGTGCGCGTGCCTCGCAACGAGCGCGTAAGCGCGAAGTTTCAAGCGGCGCACCCGTACTATAGTCGAGTTTGCGTCGCAAACTCGAGATAAAAAGCGGAGGCGCTATTTCAGCCGATGCTTTTTATCGTACCTCCCGACTTTTTCTTTGTAAATACTCCCGCAGGATGTCGTTTTGTATGCACTCTTGGATCGCGTTCTTAAAACCGTTTTCACTACCGCTTTCGGGCGAGTATTGCCCGTGCAATGACGTCGCTTGCCGAAACGAAGGGATTGGCTTTTCCGATCGAGCGGTCTGCGACGAGGGGGATCGCTTCGAGCGTTTTGCCGTCGAGTACGTATTCGATGCTGCCGTATTCGCGTCCGGCACGAACTCCGCCGTCGATCGAACGCGGCAAGTTTACGAGCACGCGCACGGAGGAAGCGGCGCCTTCGGGCGAGGCGCCAAGTATAAACGGAACGGTGAGCGCGGTAAAATCGTAGGCGGGCGTGAGGTATGTCCACTGCGCTTTTGCGCCGGTGACGGGGATAAAATAGCGGTGCACGGCGTCGGTTTTTTTGCAGTCGGCAAAGCGCGCAAACGCCCATTCCATAAGCGTCGTTCCGTCCTGTATGCGGTACGCATCTCCCTCTCTTCTGTTTCGTCCCGGCCCGTTCATCGTTACCGATAAAAAGCGCGTCGCGCCTCGGTGCGCGGTGAGCGCGAGGTTGTAGCCGCTTTCATCGATATAGCCCGTTTTTAAGCCGTCGCAGCCTGCGAGCTTTCCGAGCAGTGCGTTAGTGTTCTCCTGTGTAATGCCCATCGTGATCTTTTCGGGCAAACCCTTTGAAAAATCCTGGGCGGTCGGTTTGCTTCGATCTTCGATCGGGAGATTGTGGATTTGGGGATAGGTAAACGAAAGGCGCGAATGGAATTTGACGAGAGTGTCCGGAAACTTTGTGATATACACGCGTGCGAGCATGGCCATTTCCCTCGCCGTCGTTTCGTTGTCGGCGCTGTAGCCGGACGCTTCGGAAAAATGCGTTTTCGTCAATCCCAAAAGCCGCATTTCGCGGTTCATGCGTTCGACAAACTCATCCATACTTCCTGCGATATAATAGGCGAGCGCGTATGCCGCGTCGTTTCCCGAACACACGTCAAGTCCGGTTAATAATTCTTCGACGGTGACGATTTGATCTTTGCCTAAAAACATGAGCGACGAATGCGGCATCATATTGCACGCCCACGTTTCCGGCGGCAGCGGTACGATATCGCCGTAGGAAATATTCCCTCGCTCGATTTCCTGCATGACGACGTACATGACGGCGATCTTCGTCATCGATGCAGGGGGGATGATTCTGTCCGCTTTTTTTTCGTAGAGGATGCTGCCGCTTGCGACGTCGATGAGGATGGCCGAGCCCGCTTCGACGGAAAGCTTTGCCGGAACGACGGGGTAGGGAAGCGGTTTTAAGATATCGTTCCGCGAGGGGTAAGCTTTATCGAGCGCATCGTCGAGCAGCTTTCGCTCGTTTTCGGTGAGCTCTCTCGGAGGAGCCGCCTGTTTGAATCGATAGAGACGGATCCCCGCAGTTCCGATAAACGAAGCGCAGAACACCGCAATAAAAATAATAATTATTAATCGTATGCGACGGACGATGCTTCCGGTCTGTGTGTGTGATTCCCGCCGTGCAGCATTCCGTCCACTGCCTTTTTGCCGTTCGCCTTTTGTCTTGCCGTCTTTTCGTTCGCTCATCTTTTTACTGTCGTTCCTTATAAATGCGGCATTGCAGAAAATGTCGATTTTCGAAAATGCCGCATACGTGCGCGGGAGCGCACACGTATATCCGTGAGTTTTCGAAAGAAAACTCGAAGTTAAAAGTGCCGCGCCATTTCAGCGGCACTTTTAAACCTTCGGTATTCAAACCCGCGCACTCCGATTTCGAAGGAGCATATCGGCGAGGACGATGGCCGTCATCGCTTCGATAACGGGGACGATCCTCGGACACAGGCATGCGTCGTGCCGCCCTTCGACGGATATGTCGCTGTCGAAATAGGCGCCGCCTTCTTCGCGCACCGTCTCCTGTGTAAGTGAAATGCTCGGCACGGGTTTTATCGCCGCGCGGAAAACGATATCGTTTCCGTTCGATATGCCGCCGAGTATGCCGCCTGCGTTATTTGAAAGAAATGTAACGTCTCCACCTTCGGCGCGCATCGCGTCGTTGTTTTCGCTTCCCGTAAGGAGTGCCGCGCCGAATCCCGCACCGAATTCGATGCCTTTTACTCCGCCGATCGACAAAACGGCTTTGGCAATTTCCGCGTCGAGTTTGTCGAAGACGGTTTCACCGAGTCCTGCGGGAACGCCGCTCGCCGTACATTCGACGATGCCGCCCGCGCTTTCGCCTTTTATACGCAGTTCTGCTACGCGCGCCTCCATCAATTTTGCGGCTTCCTCATCGCATGCGCGAAAAGAAGTGCGTTCGACCGCGTCCATGTCGCGTGCTTTGCACGAAATGCCGGCTGCGGAAATCGTATACGCTTTGATTTTTATGCCCGCCGTTTGCAGTACCGCGTTTGCGACGGCACCTGCGGCGACGCGAGAAGCCGTTTCGCGCCCGGACGAGCGTCCGCCGCCTCTCCAGTCGCGTACGCCGTATTTTTTGAAATACGTCCAGTCGGCGTGTCCGGGACGGAATACGTGCGCGAGGTCGGAATAGTCTTCGGATTTTTGGGAATTGTTTCGTATTACCATCGCGATCGGCGTTCCTTCCGATACGCCTTCGAAGACACCCGAAAGGATTTCCGCTTTATCGCTTTCATTTCTCGATGTAACGGCGGGATTTTGTTTTCCGTCGGCCGCTCCCGGTTTCCGTCTGTCGAGCGCACTCTGTATATCGTCCGCATCGATGCGTATGCCTGCGGGACAGCCGTCTATGACGACTCCGATAGCGCTTCCGTGGCTTTCGCCGAATGTCGTAACGCGGAAGATTGTTCCGAACGTATTGCCTGCCATGGCTCGAGTATAGCATAAAAGAGAGATGCGGGGAACACGGCCTACGCCGGATTGTAAGGGCGGCGAAGCCGTTCCCCGCGAGGATCGCGGGGAATGGAGCGGATGCGGAACCCTGAAAAGCCGGTTCTTCCGATACGCTTCGTCCGAATATCCGTTTGTTCGAATACACGCTGATCGCTGCACCGTTTTCCGGGCGCATTGCTCAAAACGCATAAACGTGCGATAATGCGTTCATAATTCGAAAACGCGAGGCGATTATGATTCAGTTACGCGGTGCATTTACGGCGATGATTACGCCGATGAAGGAAGACGGTTCGATCGATTATGACGGATACCGAAAGCTGCTCCGTTTTCAAATGGAAGAGGGCATCGACGGGCTTGTGCCGCTCGGTACGACGGGTGAAACGCCGACGCTCGATGAAGACGAAGAGCAGCGTATCATCGATGTCGTAATGGAAGAAGTGCGTGCGTTCGAAAAAGAGAGGGGTGTCAAAGTACCCGTCGTCCTCGGTGCGGGCAGCAACAATACGCGCGATGCCGTGCGCTATACGGAGCGCGCAAAAAAGGCGGGTGCCGATGCCGCTCTCGTCGTAACTCCTTATTATAATAAACCTTCATCCGAAGGCATCTTCCGGCACTTTGAAGCGGTTTCTCGCGTAGGCATTCCTATCCTCGTGTACAATATCGCCGGTCGTACCGGAAAAAATATCGATACGCCGACGCTTTCGCGCATCGCGGATTTGCCGAATATCGCGGGCGTCAAAGAAGCGAGCGGCAGCATTTCTCAGATGACGGACGTTATCGCCGCGGTTAAATCGAAGCATCCCGACTTTGCCGTACTGAGCGGGGATGACGCGATGACGCTTCCGCTCATCGCATGCGGTGGAGACGGCGTCGTATCGGTCGTTTCGAATGCGGCACCTGCTCCGGTTACGGAAATGGTGAAGGCGGCTCTTTCCGGCGATTATGAAGCGGCGCGGAAAATCCATTACCGCTTGCTGCCGTTTTTCAAAGCGGCTTTTGTCGACGGAAATCCCACGTCGATAAAATATGCGATGCGTGTCAAAGGGTTACCTTCGGGGAGCGTGCGTTTGCCGCTCGTCGATGTGCACGACGAGGCAAAGAAAATCATCGAAGAAGCGCTTTCGGTGTGCGGATTATAACGTACGGATTGCATCGTGCGGATTGTAAGGCGTGCGTTGCGCTCCGCCGAATTTATATTTGACGAATAAAATTATTAAGGAATTATTATGGAAAAGATACCGGTAGGTGTGCTCGGTGCGACGGGCATGGTCGGTCAGCGCTATATCGCGCTGCTTGAAAATCATCCGTGGTTTGAAGTGAGCTATGTTGCGGCAAGTCCGCGCTCTGCGGGTAAATCGTACGAAGAAGCGGTCGCAAACCGCTGGCTCATCGGGGCGGATATCCCTTCGGGCGTTGCAAAGCTTACCGTCGAGGATGCGAACGACGCGCCGCGTGCGCTCGGCAAATGCGCGTTCGTATTCAGCGCGCTTGAAATGAGCAAAGACGAAATCAAAGCGCTCGAAGCGCGCTATGCGGCGGAGGGCATTCCCGTAGTTTCAAACGCGAGTGCAAACCGCTGGACGAGCGACGTACCCATGCTCGTGCCGGAAATCAATTGGGCGCACCTCGACGTGATCGCGTTTCAAAAACGGCACTACGGCTGGGATAAAGGCTTTATCGTCGTAAAGCCGAACTGCTCGCTGCAAACCTATATGATGCCTATCCACGCCCTCATTCGATCCGGCTATCCGATCAAGCGCATGATCGTGACGACGCTGCAGGCGACCAGCGGGGCGGGCTACCCCGGCGTGCCGTCCTTCGATATGATCGACAATATCGTGCCGTTTATCGGAGGCGAAGAAGAAAAGACCGAGTGCGAATGTTTGAAGATACTCGGCTCGGTCAAAGACGGCGAAATCGTCAATGCGGCAGGTCCTGCCGTATCGTCGACGTGTACGCGCGTTCCCGTCGTCGACGGACACACCGCCTGCGTAAACCTCGACTTCGATTTACCGCAGGAGAAAAAACCTTCGCTCGAAGAGATCGCGCGCGTGTGGAAGAGCTATCGCTCGGTTCCGCAGGAATTGCAGCTGCCGTCCGCGCCCGTTCATCCGATCGTGCTTCGCTCCGAAGAAAACCGCCCGCAGCCGAGGCGCGACCGTGAAACCGAAGGAGGTATGGCCTGCGTTATCGGACGGCTCCGACCGTGCAACGTGTTCGACGTAAAATTCGTTTCGCTGAGCCACAATACGAAACGCGGTGCCGCGCTCGGCGGCATTTTGAACGCGGAACTCTTGAAGGCTAAAGGCTTTTTCGACGCGCTGTAAGGGCGGACGCTGAAGCGACCGGTCTTTCGGAAGGGGTATACGCGAGGTTCGTGCAAGTGTATACGAGCGCTTCGCAGGGCGGTATACGAGAGATCCGAGTCGCGGCATACGAAAAGGGCGTATCGCCGTATACGAAGAGTTCGTAAAGCGCTATACGGGCGGTACGGGATATACGATCGGATCGAGACTGTGCACGAATAAAATATCCGCTCGAAAGGGCTTGCCTTTGAGCGGACAGCCGGATGCGATTGCTTTGAGATTATCTTTTGGCGGTGCAGCTAAGTTTACAGACGATTTCGCGGAGCTCTTTCAATACGGTTGCGCTTCCCGTGTACTTTGTGCGCACGATGACGGTCGTTTTGCCTTCGGGAAGCGATGAGGGAACGCGGGCGATGAGCTGACCGGGCTTATTGACCGAAAGGCGGCGGGAGGTTTTGTGCTCCGCGCCGTCGGCTCCTTTGAAAAACACACCCTGTGCAGAATCGTTTTCATCGACTTTGATTTTTTCTCCTTCGATGATGAGGTCGTCTCCGATCGTGATCGTGCCGTCCGACAATCCCGTCGCCGTGTCGGTGACCGACGTGATGCGGAACGAATCGTCTTTTAAGCCGAGCACTTTTACGGTGATATCGTCGAGGACGGCTTTGAAGTCGTGCGTCGGAATGAGGTCTACGGTACGCTTATGTACGGCCGCGTTATAGGGCGAGTTTTCGTTTTTCCACACGCCCGTAACGCGCGGGGCGATCTGTACGATGCCGTCGATAAAGCTCATGCCGTCCTGAATGAAGTTTTTGACCGCTTCGTCGCGAAGGTTCAGAATGTTGATGATGGTTTCGCGTCGGAACTCGCTTCTTTCTTTTGTGATGACGTCGGCGATGTCTTCGTTCCGCTTCGCTCCTCCGCGGAAACGGACGTCCGCGATGCAGTCGCGCTCGGTATCTTTTGAAAGCGTGTTCGGACGAAGATAGACTTCCCATACGAACTTTTTCTTTGCCATGGTGTTCTCCTCATAAGGGGGAGCCCTTAGACCCCGTCTTGTAGGGGCAAGACGACACCCCCGTTCAGGGCAGGGGTTTCTTCCTGCCCCTACGACCCCATTCTTCTTCCTCGCACTGCTTAGGGCTCCGCCCTAAGAACCCGAAAAATAAAGAGCGGGAGGCGTTTACGGAACCTTCGGGCGGGGTGTCCGCCGGAAGACGAGGGTAAACCGTAAGAAGAGCGGCGCGTGTAACCGGGCGGTTTACCTTTTGAGTGTGTTTTTTACCTCCTTATGTAATTGATAATTTGTACTGTGTAACGGAATTATCAATTACACAGTACGGAAAATTACCCGTTGAAACGCCGGCCGCTTTCGGGCAGGTCGCTATACTTTGATGCCCCGTTTTGCAAGCTCTTCTTTGAGCCAATGTTCTTGCTCACCGATACGCCCCTTTTCGTGCAGGGGCGTTTTATATTTTTTAAGGGCGGGGATGAGGTAGTGAAAATACTTTTCCCCTGCGAGTATGGTGAACTCGTCTTTTTCCATGTCCGTCTTTTCCTTTAACGAAGCAAGGACTTTTTGCGCCCATTTTTTTCTTTCGGCGGCAGGTTGTTGCTTAAACATACCCTTATAATCAGAAACTTCCGTCGATAATTCGAGCAGATGATATTTATCCGAGAGAATGAATATCATATCGGGTTTTATAACGTGTTTAGCATAGGCAAGCTCTTTTTTATATAAGCTGCCTATGTATAAATCTTCAGCCCTGTGTTTGCCCGGCTCTTTTTCTTTGGAACACGAAATCAATACGATCTTTTTCATTTTTCTTCCTCCCCTTAGGGAACTTCCATTATTTGGCTTGCTTTTATACCGCTTTTGCTGTTGAGTAAATAGTTCTTTATGTTGCCGCCCTCCTTTACCGTAAATACGGCATCCGCTTTACAGCCGTAGAATGCCTTGTAGCCGATAGACGTAAGCTGGGTACACTGCGTAAAATCAAAGGCATCGACTTTATTACAGTTTTCAAACGCATAACTGTTGATTATCTTAAGATTTGCAGGTAAAACTACCGTGCCCGTTATTTCCGTACAATTTTCAAAGGCACTGTTTCCCAATTTTTCAAGGCTTGCAGGCAAAGCCAAACTTGTTAAGCCCGTACAGCCGTAAAATGCACTTTTGCCAATTGTTGTAAGACCGGTACATTGCGAAAAATCCACTTGTGTTAAACCCGTACAGTTGGTGAATACACCTTCGGCTATTTCCGTAAGCGTTGCGGGAAAGGTAACCGATGCTACGTTCGGCGCACGGCACAAGAGTTTTGTCTCATTGTAATCGTAGATGATATTGTTTTTAGAGCGTAAATGTGTACTCGCCGCATCTACCGTAAGCGTTGTAAGATTCGCACAGTCTGCAAAAGCGCTGGCGTCGATCGTTTCAAGGCTTGCGGGTAAGTTCACCTCCGTTATCTTTGTACACTCTGCAAATGCCTTGTAGCCGATAGAGGTAAGCTGGGTACACTGTGTAAAATCGAAAGCGTCGACTTTATTGCAGTTTTCAAACGCATAACTGTTGATTATCTTAAGATTTGCAGGTAAAACTACCGTGCCTGTTATTTCCGTACAATTTTCAAAGGCACTGTTTCCCAATTTTTCAAGGCTTGCAGGCAAAGCCAAACTTGTTAAGCCCGTACAGCCGTAAAATGCACTTTTGCCAATTGTTGTAAGACCGGTACATT
>NZ_JAFEVM010000024.1:8812-50661 GCF_016901105.1 Treponema sp. Marseille-Q4523
GCTGGGTACACTGTGTAAAATCGAAAGCGTCGACTTTATTGCAGTTTTCAAACGCATAACTGTTGATTATCTTAAGATTTGCAGGTAAAACTACCGTGCCTGTTATTTCCGTACAATTTTCAAAGGCATTGCTTCCCAACGTTTCAAGGCTTGCAGGCAAAGCCAAACTTGTTAAGCCCGTACAGCCGAAAAAAGCATACTCGCCGATTTTTGTAAGAGTGGTACACTGTGAAAAGTCCGCTTGCGTTAAGCTCGTACAACCCGAAAACGCATTGGACGCTATCTCGGTAACGCCTGCGGGTATGACGAGGGCGCCCGAAGGCGTTTCATTATACCCTTTAAGCACGCCGCCTTCGATACGCAAGTTCGGATCGGGGCCGCTCGGTATGTTCGGCTTATTTTCGATACTTTGCGGGCAGCCCGTAAACAGCAGTGCCGCTGTCAACAGTGCGGCCGTGATGAGCGCCGCCGCTCCTCTGCACGTAAAAGCTTTTGCCTTCGTGTCTTTACGTTTTGTCATAGATGACTCCTTTTGGGTGAGAAGATAAAAAACGCACGGAGACTTTGTCCCGTGCGTGCGGTATGCGGTGAGAAAATGCTGTATGCGGAGAGCGTATTATGTAAGCGTTTCGGGGACGGGCGGGTAGGGTTTACGCTGCGAACGAACGAACGAACGAACGAACGAACGAACGAACGAACGAACGAACGAACGAACGAACGAACGAACGAACGAACGAACGAACGATGATCCACAATTCGGCGGCTTTGTCAAGTACCGGATCGTAGTTTTGCGTTACAGGTATATACGTTGTGCAGGCGTCGGCGTACATGGCTCCCTCTCGTCGTAGGCAATCGGACTGACGTAAGATGTCCTCTGTAATTATTATAACCCGTTTTTATGCGGATTGCAACGCGGCGGTATAATGAGCTTTTTCGTTTGTCGCATATTTATCCGGTAGCAGACAAAAAAGACCTGATTTTATCTTTCTCCTTTGCTTTATACATGGCTAATGCAAAGGCAATCATTAGGATATACGCAAGCGTTATTCTGAATGTCATTTTCTTCTGACCACGGATAGTATGCCTTTCAAAGCCGAACATAGTATCCAGACGACTGTTTACTCGTTCCAAAGCGCTCCTCATAGCATACATCTTTTTCCATTTGAGACTGTCACGAGGTACCGCTGTAAAAATCATCCTGTCCGTTGCAAGAGGAATCCTGATTTCCTTCGGAATTGAACAGCTGTTGCTGTACCCACAGGTTATCCCGTAATATTTTGCAGGACAGCCGTATTTAATTGCTTTCCTGCCCTTTTCATATCCGCGGCACACCATCTTCTTTTCCTTTCCATCATGCCCGCAGGAACAGAACACCTTTCCGTCGAACGTATGTGTGATGCGCATATCTGCCTCAAGCGCTCGTGTCGTTTTCGGCGGCGTTTGCCAGCAGTTCCGTATGTCAATTACCGCAGCTATTTCGTGTTCTTCAAACTTCTTAATCAATCCGGTGTCATCATACCCCCTGTCGCCGGTAAAATACTCGCATCTCGTAAGGATTTCAGGCGTATCTTGCCCGATTGTATCAATCATTTCGTGCGCTTTTACTATTTCGCTTTCTGATGCCTTCGTCACCTCAAACCATACCGGCAGTTCATACTGTGTGTCGGCAATCAGATGAAGGTTTAAAAGCCGCCGCTAAATAAGCGCGGCATCTTTTAACTTCGAGTTTTCTTCGAAAACTCGTTTATCAACAGTGCGCAAAAAGCGCACGAAAACGGCATTCTCGGAAATTGAAATTTCCTCGCATGTCGTTTTTTAAGGAACGGTATAGCCGAACCAGGTTTTTACGATTGCTTTCAGTTTATTGTAGTGGCTGTGATTTCCCCAGTTGGCATCGCTGTCACCCCTGCGGTCATTACTTCCATCCTTTGTGTGTTTGTCAGATTTTCCTCTTGCAAAGCTTCGAATCGCTTTTCCGTCTATCCCAAGGTACTTTCCGAAATCCGGCAAAACCGCCTAGCATTCTTCCCTCAGATGTATAAACAGTTCTTTCAGCACATCCACCTGTTTCAAGATATTCTCAATGAAGCGGCTGTAGACTCCCGCTTTCGGTATGCACCCTTCTCCTTTGAGTACTTCAAAGCCGCAGATGTCGCACAGGGCAGGGTTCCGTTTTAGTTCACGACGCAGGCTTGCTATCGTTTCATGTTCGAACACAATTCCTGCAATAATTGAATTCCAGACTGCCCTCACCGGATAATCATCCCGTCCATGCCCACGCTCTTCTTCCAGGACTTTCATAAACGGTTCATCTTTTAGTACCGGCAACAGGATTTTCAGTCGACGCAATCCGTCAAAATTTCCGTACTGTTCCCACCCGAACAGTGCTTTTTGTGCTATAATTGCCATAGTGTTTTTTGGGGGCGTTTTTCTCAGCTATTTGATTCTTTTGGGAAAAACGCCCTCCTTTTCCCCCTTTCTTTGCTGTTTATTAGAATTTTATCACAGCTTTTCATTTTATGGTGGGAGAAAATTTTTTTTCTACTACTCGTATTTCTTTATCTTATATGGATTTATTTACATACGAAATGGCTCATTCCGTATCGTGTTGCAAGACAGAAGTCCGCATTTGCTGTATACTGAAACGATATGGCATACGTGAAAAATCTTTTCGACAGCAATTTCATTCAATATGCAAGCTACGTTATCCGCGACCGTGCGATCCCCGAACTCGTCGACGGACTGAAGCCGGTACAGCGGAGGATCCTCCACACGCTCCTCGAAGCGGACGACGGCAAATTTCACAAAGTCGCAAACGTCGTCGGTCAGTGTATGAAATATCATCCGCACGGGGATGCATCCATTTATTCGGCGCTCGTCGTTCTTGCCAATAAGGATTTGCTCGTCGATCGGCAGGGAAACTTCGGAAACCTCTACACCGGGGATTCGGCATCCGCCGCGCGTTACATCGAATGCCGTCTGCGCCCCATTGCACGCGATATCCTCTACAATCCGAAGATCACCGATTACGTTCCGAGCTACGACGGGCGCAATAAAGAGCCCGTTATGTTCCGCGCAAAGCTGCCTCTTGTACTGATTTTGGGCGCGGAAGGGATCGCCGTCGGCATGAGTACGAAAATCCTTCCTCACAATATCCGCGAAGTCATCGAAGCCGAAAAAAAATGTCTGCGCGACGAAAAGTTTACGCTCTATCCCGACTTTCAAACGGGCGGTCTCATCGACGTGTCGGACTATCAGGACGGCTTGGGCAAAATCGTTACGAGAGCGAAGATGGATTTAAGCGACGAAAAAAAGATTACGATCACCGAGCTGCCCTTCGGTTCGACGACCGAGTCGCTCATGGATTCGATCGAAAAAGCCGCAAAAAACAATAAAGTGCGCATCGCTTCGATCAACGATTACACGGCCGAAAGCGTCAACATCGAAATAAAACTTCCGCGCGGCGTGTATGCCGCCGATATCGTCGATGCGCTCTATGCATACACCGAATGCGAACAGACGATATACTGCAATCTGCTCGTCATCCGCAACAATATGCCGGTGCAGATTACCGTAACCGACGTTATTAAATTTCACGCAAAGCAGCTCGTCGGCGTGCTGAAAGACGAACTCACCGTCGAGCGTGCCGAACAATTCGAAAAGCTGCATTTGCGGACGCTTGAGCGCATCTTTATCGAAGAGCGCATCTATAAAAATATCGAACAGATGAAAACGCAAGAGGCAGTCGTCGATGCGGTAAAAAAAGGTTTTGTGCCGTTTAAAAAAGAACTTCTGCGTCCCATAACCGACGACGATGTCGATCACTTGCTGAAGATTCCGATCCGCCGCATTTCGCTTTACGATATCAACAAAAACCGTCAGGAAGTGGAAGCTGCGAAAAACCGCATCAAAGAAATCGACAAGCTTTTAAAACATCTTGCCGCTTATGCGATAAGTTGGCTGGACGGCTTGCTTGCAAAGCTCGACGCGGAAAAGACGCAGCGCCTTACGACGATCGCCGACATCGAAAAAGTCGACGTCAAAGAAATCGTCAAGCGCGACATCCCGCTCAAATACGACGGCACGTCGGGCTATCTCGGAACGGGCGTTTCGGGCGGCGTCGAAGTGCTTAAAATTACGCCCTACGACAGGGTGCTCTTTGTCCGGCGGAGCGGCATATTCAGCGTAACCGATTCTCCGCAAAAAGTGTTCGTCGGGCCGGGTATGTTTTGGTGCGGGCTTGCGGACAAAGAAAGTCTTTCGAAAGTGCTCTTTACGGTCATCTACCGCGACCCCGAAACGAAATACGTTTTTGTTAAACGATGCCGTGTCGAAGGCTATATCATGAACCGCGATTATTTTTTTGCGCCCGACGGCAAAGAAGTGCTCCACGTCGATACGCGGAAAAATTTTACGTTTACGCTGCACTACGCGAAAAAAGCGCGCTTAAAAAAACTCGACGAAAGTTTTAAAGCGTCCGCTTTCCCTATAAAGGGATTGAAAGCACAGGGTACGCGCGCAGCTCCGAAAGAAGTCGAATCGATCGATGTCGAGCCTCCGAAAGAAGCCTGAGCGGAGAAAAGTTTTTTGGATGAGCTTACAGGCTATGCGGTTTCTGAAACGCTCGTAAAGCATTCGCGCTTTATTGCCGAACTTTTGCCCTGTACGTCGCAGAGCGAAGCGCGCGAATTATTAAAATCTCAAAAAGCGAAATACTCCGACGCCTCTCACGTCGTCCACGCTTTCGTCATCGGGCCTTCGGCACAGATACGCGGCATGAGCGACGACGGCGAACCTTCGGGAACGGCCGCTCGTCCGGTGCTCGATGTGCTGTGCGGGAAAAACTGCACGAATGCGCTTTTGACCGTCACGCGCTGGTTTGGCGGAACACTGCTCGGTACGGGCGGCCTTGTTAAAGCGTACACGGATGCGGCAAAGGCCGTTATCGAAAAAGCCGAGAGGCTTGGTGCCTTTGCGGAGCTTATCGAAAAAACGCGCTTTTCGTTTACCGCTTCGTATGCCGCCTATGAAAAGCTGCGGTACATTATGAAAGAATTCCGGCTTTTCGATGTTGCAGAACGCTTCGAATCGGCGGTAAGCGTAAGCGGGGAAATCGAAAGCGGCGAATTGCAAAAATTTTCCGACGCGCTCCGTGATGCGAGCGGCGGCGCCGTTTTGCTGCGCCGGTGAATAAACGTTCGCGCAGCGTATGAGCGCTGTACAATTGTAAAATTTTATTAATCGGAAAACACGTCGGTAAAATATCCTGCAGCCG
Source organism: Treponema sp. Marseille-Q4523 (assembly GCF_016901105.1). Lineage (NCBI taxonomy): Bacteria > Pseudomonadati > Spirochaetota > Spirochaetia > Treponematales > Treponemataceae > Treponema > Treponema sp. Marseille-Q4523. The sequence continues at coordinate 14,088 of NZ_JAFEVM010000024.1, forward strand.
AAGGTGCTTCATTTCCGTCGTGCAAGTGATTCGTGTCGCCGAAAGTCTGTACGCGGAAAAATGCGGTGCCGGGAACACGCTCTTCGGATGCGAGGACGGTCACCGATGTCGGCGCGACGTAAAAGCCCTGCCACAACTGTACGGGCGATATTTTTACGAGGTGACCGATGATCGCGAACATGACGCCCAAGTGGCAAAAAAAGACGAGCGTTCGGTCGTCGTAGGATTGTTTAACGGGTGCGATCGAATCGTTGAATACGCCTTTTTGGCAGTGCGTGCCGTCCGTCCGGTAGGTGCCGCCTTCGCGCATGAAGCCGTAGCGCGCGAGGATGCCGTCAAATCCTGCGCACACTTCTTCGAAGCGCTGTGCGATATTGCCCGATTCCATAACGGGAGTATGCATCCACTTGTCGGCCTCGAGGAGCGCTTTGTTTGCGGGGTCGGTATAAAAAGACGGAAGCCAGTCCCACGCGATTTTGTTTTTACCCGTTTCGGGATCGCGCACTTTATAATGAAATTCCTGCAGCCAATCGCAGGTTTCGGCTTTGCGTCCGGTGTCCTTCATTGCGATTCGAGCCGTCTCCTGTGCGCGTCCCAAGGGCGAGGCGAAAAAATCGGTAACCTGCCATTTTGAAACGCGGCTTGCAAGCAGAGTGGCTTCGCGCTTTCCCTTTTCGGTCAATATGTCCAAATCGTAATTCGGGTCGCCGTGCCGGATAAACAGTAAACGCATCGGTTACGCTCCGAGCCGCTTTACGAGGTAAGGGATAGCGCTTTCGAAATCGACGCCGTACCAGTTGTAATCTTTGTGTGAAACGGTCGCTTTAATCGATTCGACGACGAAGTCCGCAGCGAGCGCATAGGATTGTTCGAGCGAAAGACCGCGCATGAGAGCGCCGACACAGACGCTTGCGAAGATGTCTCCGGTACCGTGAAAACTCGTCGCGCATTTTTCGTGAAAGTAACTCGTATAAGCGCCGCTTGCCGAATCGTAGGACATGATGCCGATCTTTCCGGGTTCGGAAGCGAACTCAACGCCTTTCAAAACGATGCGCTTTGCACCGAGGGCTGCGAGTTTTTTGAGTATGTCTTTGATGTACGCTTCATCGTATGAGCCCGCAGCTTTGTACGGAACGCCGAGCATAAACGATGCTTCGGTCATATTCGGTGCGATGACGTCGGCGAGGCCTGCGAGCTTTGCCATCGCGAATGCGAACTCCTGCGTAAAGCCCGGATAAAGTTTTCCGTTGTCGGCCATGCACGGATCCACGAAGACGAGCACGTCTTTTCCGCCGAAGTCGGCGAACATCTTTTTCATCAAATCGAGCTGTTCGAAAGAGCCGAGGTAGCCGGTGTAGATCGCGTCGAACGAAATTTTTTCCTTTTTCCAATGATCGCATATCGGCGTGATGTCTTCCGTGAGATCGCGGAACGTAAAGCCTTTGAATGCGGTGTGCGTCGAAAGCACTGCCGTCGGCAGGATGGCGGCTTCGACTCCCATTGCGGAAATGACGGGAAGCGCTACGGTGAGCGAGCACTTTCCGACGCATGAAATATCCTGTACGGTGATGATTCGTTTCATAATATTTTCCTTCTGAAAAACGATTGCGCGGCGCAGGAATTCCATACGCCGTCGCTTGTGATTTTGTTGCATACGATGGTAGTGATATTGTGTTTTGCTGTCAACGGTACGATTTCGAATTCGAATACGGACATTCGCCTTATATAATTTTTTATTTTATTGTATAGTGGTCGTATGGCAGACTGTGATATGATGAGATTGCAAAACGGCAGCGATATCCGCGGCATAGCCGTAAGCGGCGTCGAAGGCGAAAGCGTCAACTTTACGGAAGCGGCGTGCAGCCGCATCGGGCAGGCGTTTGCGCTGTGGCTTTCAAAAAAAATCGATAAACCCCTTTCCGCACTCACGATCGGGATCGGGCGCGACTCACGCATTTCAGGCCAGTCTCTTTCAGCCGCCCTTGCAAAAGGCATGGCCTTTCAAGGCGCTCGCGTGGTCGACTGCGGCCTTTCGACGACTCCTGCTATGTTTATGTCGACCGTATTTCCCGAAACGAAATACGACGGAGCTGTGATGATGACGGCAAGCCATCTTCCGTACAACAGAAACGGCGCAAAATTTTTCGACCGTGACGGAGGCCTCGAACACGACGATATCGAATCGATATTGAAAAGCGCGTCGTCCCTCGATGAAGCTTTTTCCGATTCGCCGTTTGCCTCTTTCGATCTGCTGTCGCTGTATGCCGCGCACTTGCGGAAAACTATCTGCGCGGAGCTTGCAAAATCCGAAAGCGACAAACCGCTTGCAGGTTTACGGATCGCAGTCGATGCGGGAAACGGATGCGCGGGCTTTTTCGTTTCATCGATTTTGCAGCCGCTCGGAGCCGATACTGCAGGCAGCCGCTTTTTGGAAGCGGACGGCATGTTTCCGAACCACATCCCGAATCCCGAAAATAAAGCTGCGATGGAAGCCGCCCGAAGCGCGACCGTCGAAGCGGGCGCCGATTTGGGATTGATTTTCGACACCGACGTCGACCGTATGTCCGCCGTGCTGCACACGGGAGCAGAAGTGAACCGCGATGCGATTATCGCGATGATTGCCGCGATTTTAGCGCCTTCGTATCCGGGCGGAACGATCGTCACCGATTCGGTAACGTCGGACAGGCTTACGTATTTTTTGGAAAAGGTGCTCGGCTTGCGCCATCTGCGCTATATGCGCGGCTACAAAAACGTCATCAACAAATGCAAAGAGCTCAACGCAAAGGGCATCGTTTCGCCGCTTGCGATGGAAACGTCGGGACACGGCGCGCTCAAAGACAATTACTATCTCGACGACGGCGCTTTTCTCGCGGTAAAGCTCATCATCGCGCTCGCAAAAGCGAAAGCGGAAGGAAAAACGATAGACAGCCTCATCGCGCGTCTTCCGCCGCTCGTTGAAGAGTGCGAATACCGCTTTAAAATCGGCACGGACGATTTTAAAACCTACGGCAAAACCGTACTCGCCGAATTTAAAAAGCGCGCCGAAGCTGCTTGTTACGAACTCCCGGAATCTTACGAAGGGATCCGCGTTTCGTTTAAAGGAGAAGACGCGCGGGGTTGGATGCTTCTCCGATTGAGTCTCCACGATCCGGTCATGCCGCTCAACATCGAAGGAGAACGCAAGGGCGATGCGGAAAAAATTATTAAGATCGCAAAAAACCTGCTCGCAGGCTTCGACAAACTCGATATGTCGTGCTTGCCGTAAAAAGCGCTAGTTTCGCCGCGCGCCGGATTTTTTCACAGGCGGCGGGACAGGGATCGAATCGTCGTGTGCCAGGATTTCGACGCAGTTGTACGACATGACGAGACCGTTTTCGTTCATAACGCGCATCAGCGCGATGAACATATCGTTTTTCGTTTTTAGAAAATCGGAACTCTTGCACCACACTGCGACGGTCATATTTATATTGCTGTCGCCGAACCCGTCCACCCACGCGACTGGCGCAGGCTTTTTGATAACCGTTTCGCACAGATCGGGCGCTTTTAAAAGCACGTCGAGCGCAGAGCGGATATCGGTGCCGTATTTTAGACCGAACGCAAATGTTATACGCCGCGTCGAATAGTACGAATTGTTTTGAAAGGTCGTATTGATGATTAACGAATTCGGAATGCGCACGAGCTGATTGTCGAGCGTATGCACTTTCGTCGAAAGCAAATCGATCGAATCGACGTTTCCGGTAACTCCGCTGACGACGATAAGGTCGCCGACTTTGACGACGCCTTCGGTTATGACGAAAAGTCCGCTGATAACGTTGCTGACGGTCGTCTGCGCCGCAAAACCGACGGCAAGCCCCGCAATACCGGCAGCTCCGAGCAGAGCGGTGAGCTTTATGCCGAAGCAGCTGAGTATGTACATGACGATCACCGAGTAAAAGACGTATTTTAATAATTTATGCAGGGCGAGATTGTTCTCTTTGTTTATCTTTTGTTCGCTTACGCGATTGAGCGCATGGAAGGCGAGCTTATACAAAAACCAAATGATGCCGATGACGAAGAGCGCTCCCGCAGCGCGAAAGAGATTCGTCCACGTAAAAAACGATTTTATCCACGAAAAGAGCGTTTCCGTGTGTTTGGAAAGCTGTTCCTGCGCCTGCTGTACGCCGATCGTTACGGCGCTTGTCGATTCGTCCATTTTCAACCTCTTGCCGATTATTAATTATTTGAAACGTCATTGTGTTTGCAGATGTCGTTTAGGAGACAGGTATCGCATTTCGGGTTTCGCGCGGTACACACGTAGCGTCCGTGCAGGATGAGCCAGTGGTGCGCGTGACGCATATATCGCTTGGGAATACGGGAAACGAGGCTCTCTTCGACGGCAAGCGGAGTTGTGCCTTCGGCGAGTCCTATTTTCGGGCAGATGCGCAGCAAGTGCGTGTCGACGGGCATCGTCGGTTTGTCGAAGACGACATTGAGCACGACGTTCGCCGTCTTTCTGCCGACGCCGGGAAGCTTCATAAGCTCTTCGCGCGTCGAAGGCACTTTTCCGTCGAAATCGTTGATGAGGATTTTGCTGAGAGCGATGATGTGCGCTGCTTTCGTATGGTAGAGTCCGATCGACTTAATGTAAGTTTCGAGTTTTTTTTGTCCGAGCGCGATGATTTTTTCCGGCGTGTCGGCAATTTTGTAGAGCGCTTCGGTTGCGGCGTTGACGCTTTTGTCGGTCGCCTGAGCGGAAAGCACGACCGACACGAGCAGCGTATACGCGTTTTTCCATCGGAGTTCCGATTTCGGATCGGGGTTTTGCTTTTTAAAACGGTCGAATACCGTGCATATCTCCCGCTCTGTCAGCAGTGTCATGAGATTATGTCGCAGCGCGTTTCAGAGCATCCGCTTTATCGATTTTTTCCCAGGCAAATTCGCTGCGTCCGAAATGACCGTACGACGCCGTCGATTCGTAGATCGGGCGTTTGAGATCGAGCGTTTTGACGATGCCTGCAGGTGTACAGTCGAAGATTTCTTTTACGGCTTTCGTAATTTTTTCGACCGGCGCTTTTTCCGTGCCGAAAGTTTCGACCATAATCGACACGGGAAAGGGAACGCCGATCGCATACGCGAGTTCGATTTCCGCTCTGTCGGCGAGACCTGCGGCGACGATGTTTTTTGCGATATAGCGCGCCATATAAGCTGCCGACCGGTCGACTTTCGACGGGTCTTTGCCGCTGAACGCGCCGCCTCCGTGTCGCCCCATGCCGCCGTATGTGTCTACGATGATTTTGCGTCCGGTCAGCCCCGAATCTCCCTGCGGGCCGCCGGTGACGAAACGCCCCGTCGGATTGATAAAATATTTCGTATCTTTGTCGAGCAGACCCGTCGCATCGAGTACGGGTTTTACGATCCGCTCGATTATCGTCTCTTTGATTTCGCCGTATTCGACGGAGGGATCGTGCTGATGAGAGACGACGACGGTATCGATCCGCAGAGGAACGTGTCCTTCGTATTCGATCGTCACTTGGCTTTTCGCGTCGGGGCGCAGCCAGGAGATCGTCCTGTCTTTGCGGACTTCGGCCGCTTTTAAAAGCAGTTTGTGCGCATACGTGACGGGAGCCGGCATGAGTTCGGGCGTTTCGCTGCACGCAAAGCCGAACATCATCCCCTGGTCGCCCGCTCCCTGCCGGCCGGTGTATTCTTTGAGTCCCTTGCCGACGACGCCCTGATTGATATCGGGTGATTGTTTGTGGATGACGTTGAGAACGGCCATAGAGTTGCAGTCGAGACCGTAGGCGGCATCGGTGTAGCCGATTTTTTCTACCGCATCGCGCGCGATCCGCTCGATGTCGAGCGATGCTTCTGTTGTAATTTCGCCGCCGACGAGTACCATGCCCGTTGTTGTAAAAGTTTCGCATGCGACATGGCTTTCCGCATCTTTGGCGAGGCAGGCGTCGAGTACGGCATCGGAAATGCGGTCGCAAATTTTATCGGGATGTCCTTCACTTACCGATTCGGACGTAAAGAGGTAGCGTTTATCGTTCATCGCAGAACTCCTAAATATTTATTTACTTATTAATGAAAGTATAGTATACTATTTGCGGCGGATTGACAACAGTCGTGCGGCGGCCATTATAAAAGTATACAGATGTGGAGGTGTTTCCATGGCGTTAAAAAAATCATTTTCGAAAGACGGAAAAAAATGTACGGTCACGTTTATCGTGCTCCCCGATGCGGCGGGTGTCGCGAAGACGATCAATATCGCCGGCGATTTTAACAGCTGGAGCAGTACCGAAACGCCGTTGAAAAAAAATAAAGACGGATCGTTTTCCGTCAAGCTGGATCTTGAAGCGGACAGGGAATATCAATTCCGCTATCTCATCGACGGGCAGCGCTGGGAAAACGATTGGCAGGCGGACAAATACATTCCCGCCCCGTATTCCAACGCTGACAATTCCGTCGTCATCACAAAAAAATAAAAACGCGGCGGAAGGATTGCGTATTACGGTACGTGAATGATTTCGCGCGGTTTGCTGCCGTTCGCAGGCCCCACAATGCCCCGAGCTTCCATCTCTTCGACGAGGCGCGCCGCGCGGTTGTAGCCGATTTTAAGCCTGCGCTGGATGTATGACGCGGACGCTTTTCCCGACTGTACGACGATGTCAAGCGCTTGGTTGTACAGCGGGTCTTCGCCGTCGAATAAACTCGGTTCCGCGCCTTCTTCGTCATCCGGCACGAAAATCTCTTCATCGATGTATTCAGGTTCTCCGTATTTTTTTACGTGTTCAACGACGTCTTCGACTTCCTGATCGCTTACGAAGGTCCCTTGAATGCGCACGGGAAACGGGTTGACGGCGCTCGAATAGAGCATATCGCCTCTGCCCAATAATTTTTCCGCTCCGACTTGATCGATGATGATGCGGCTGTCCATCTTCGACGCGACCATAAATGCGATGCGCGCAGGGATGTTCGCCTTTATCAATCCGGTGATGACGTCGATCGAAGGACGCTGCGTCGCGAGTACCAAGTGGATGCCGATCGCGCGGCTCATCGCCGCAAGCCGGGCGACCGTCGATTCGAGTTCTTTGCCCGTCGTCGCCATCAAGTCCGCAAACTCGTCGATGATTAGCACGATGTACGGAATCTTTTCCGTTGCGATGTGTTTTTCTTCGATCTTTTTGTTGTAGCTCGCCACATCGCGGCAGCCCATGCCGTCCAAAAGCGCATAGCGCCGCTCCATTTCGCACAGCGCCCACTGCAGCGCTTGAAACGCTTTTTTCGATTCGGTGATGACCGGAACGAGCAAGTGCGGAATGTCGTTGTAGAGTTTCAGTTCGACGATTTTCGGATCGATCAAAATGAGCTTTACTTCCTGCGGCGACCGCTTGTATAAAATCGAGAGGATCATGCTGTTGACGCACACCGATTTTCCGGAACCTGTAGCTCCCGCAATCAAAAGGTGCGGAGTTTTAACGAGGTCGATGATCTGCGGCTTTCCGAGAATGTCCTTTCCGAGGATGACGGGTACCGCCATCTTTTTATATTCGCTCATATCCTTTTCGATGATTTCGCGAAAGCTGACGATGCTGCGTTCTTTGTTCGGTATTTCGATGCCGACCGCTTTTTTCCCCGGAATAGGAGCTACGATGCGGACGCTGCTTGCCGCAAGGCGCAGCGCGATGTTGTCCTGTAAGGCCGCGATCTTGCTCAGCTTGACACCCGGCGCCGGAAGCAATTCGAACATCGTGACGACCGGTCCTTTTTTTATGCCGATGATATCAGCTTCGATATTGAATTCGTTGAGCGTTTCTTTGAGCTCTGAGGACGCGGCTTTCGTTTCGTCGTCGATGATCCAATATTGATCGTTTTTATATTCCGTTAATAAATCCGCAGGAACTTTATACGGTCCTTTCGGCTTCGGCTTTTTTACCGGTTCCGGCTTCGGCGGAGGCGATTTTTCAGCATTGTTGTCGCTGCTGAAAAAGTCTTCGAGCTCTTTTTTTGTATTTTTCGGTTCTACCGCCGACACGACGACCGCGTCTTGAATAACCGGAGTATCGACGGTAAGCGCATCGTTAAAATGCGATACGTTTTTGCGCACGTCTTCATCCATATCGCTGAACACGCTGCCTGCAAGATTACGGGGCATTTCCCGTTCGAGGGCATTGTCAGTCTCTTCGTCGCTTTCCGCATTCATATCGATGTCGAAAAAATCGGGATCGAGGGAAGCGCCGCTTTCTTCCGTCTGTGCGGAATCGTATGCGGAATGCAATGCCGTTTCCGAATCGGAAAAATCGTCGGAAAGGTTTTTCGCTTCGGAATCGGAAAAATCATCCAAGCGGTTTTCCGACTCCTCCATTTCTTCCGGCACATCTTCAACATCTGTCGGCGCAATGTCCGTCGCTTTCGTTTCCGCATCGAGAAAATCATCGGAACGGTTTTCACTCATTTCTTCGGCATCTTCTGTCGGCGGGATCTCCGTTGCTTTCAAGTCCGTCGGCGCGTCGATTTTTTTTGTACGCTCTGCATTTTCTCTTTCCCAAAAGGGTACGTCGCCCGTTTCTGAAAATGCGTCGTCTCCATCATCCGCTTGCCGAGCGCCGGAATCGTTTCCCGGAAACGTATCCGACCATGCGATCTCTTCGATGTCGTCGAGCGGCGCCTCGTCTCGTGCGGTGAGCGCGGTGAATTCCGCTTCCGAAATGACCGATGCCGCGTCGGCGGCTTTTTTATCTTCATCTTCGTCGAAGATGCTTTCAAACGGAGAGGCGAGATCCCGGCTCATGCGCTCGTGTCCGTCGTTTGTCCGGGCGGTATTGTCTGCGCCGGCGGTCTCTTCGGCGAGTTTATTGATCTCTCGGCCTGCCGTATACGCGTCGTCTTCGCGGGCAGTTTCGTTTGCATGAAGAGTTTCGCTTGCTGCGGCTTCCCTTGCGACAACTTCGCTACCTGCCGCACCCTTTGCCGCGCCGGTATCGTTTACATCGTGGAAATCATCGCGCCCGTCGATATCCCTTTCCGACGGTATTTTCTTTTGCGGGATTTTTTTGAAACCGGCGCCCCTTGCCGCGTCCGCGATTTTATCCGCAATGATGCCCGCCCCGAGCCATTCTATGATGATGAGCACGGCACCGAGCGCAATCGTAACGCCGATCTTTATGCCGGTAAAATCGGAACTGAACTCCGCGATCGATTTGCAGATATTTTCGGTAATCACGGCGGTAAAAAACGGAACGACGGCTGTCAAAAGCCGCATCGTTTTACGCCTTGTCCATTTTCCCGAAAAGCACGCCATCGCCGCACAAAATAAAAAAACGGGAACGAGTACGCTTGAAAATCCGTATACCGAAAAGAGCATGGCGCCGAGCAAAAACAAAACGGTGCCGAAACCTGCATCATATGCGATAAAATCGAAAGGTTGCAGCATGAGCGAAACGGAAAAAAAAGCTGCAAGCAGCAGCAAAAGCATACCGGCAGCGTATTTCGGCTTATTCAAACGTTCCATCGATACTCCCGTAAACCGTGTGCGGGAAGCCGCAGCAAAAGGCAGCCTCCTTCACTTTTGCGATACGGCGAGGCAGTGAAAGATCGCGGCGTATCGTTATTCGTTCTAAAGTATCGGCAGATTTTTCGCTCCGTTTTAGTGGAAAACTTCGGCCGTTTCGTATATAATGCCGGAACAGGTGGGTATTGTGGCAAGTCGATTTGAATTCAAATGTGCCGTGTGCGCCGTGTGTGACGGAAGGGGCTGCATCGGACAGATGCCCGGTATGGGCGGCGTTAATAATAATAAAAATTTCAAACTTAATTTCGAAGGTTGGAAAAAACTCCGCCGACAGGCGGCGGCGGACGGAACGCTCGGCGCGATTTTATCGACACCGGTCGACGCTTCCGCCGTGCGCGCAGGTCCGGTTACCGGTGCCGTGCAGAATATCGGCTTTGAAAAAGAGGAATATTTTTATCTGCCGTATTTTTCCGGAGCGAGAAATGCGGGGATCGCCGTGTGCGTCGGGGACGGGTACCCCGATTATAAGCTGCACTACGGGCTCGATGCGGTGCGGAAATTGCAAAAAATCGAACCTGAGTTGAAAGCGGCCGTATTTTTAAAACCTTATCCGAACGAAAAACTTTTTGAGCGCATTGCGGCAGCCGAAGACGTCGCGGACATTATCGGAAACGATATCGATTCGTACAATATCGCAACGATGCGGGATCTCGTGCATTTGGAAAAGAAAACGCCCGAGCAGATCGCGGAAATCAGAAAGAGAGTCGGCGTGCCGTACGCGATAAAAGGAATTTTTTGTAAAGAAGACATCGAGCTCGTAAAAGCCGTAAAGCCCGACATCGCGTTTATTTCGAATCACGGCGGCCGTATCGATACGCGTGAAGGGAGCACGGCGGAATTTCTGGCCGCGTACGGGGCGGAATTGAAAAAATACTGCGGTTCGCTTTGGGTTGACGGAGGCGTCAGAACGCGTCATGATATACAGACCGCGCTTTTTTACGGAGCGTCGCAAGTCATCATAGCGCGCCCGTTTATCGCCGCTCTCGTTTCTGACGGCATCGGCGGCATGGTAAAAAAAATCGATGAAATCGTCATCGGCGAGATGTGCGATTGAGTTTTATAGGGGTTTTTATGAAGCGATTGTTGTGTATTGCCTTTTGTGCCGTATTGTTTGCGGCTTCGGAAACGACGCTTTTCGCGCAGACCTATGCGGCCATTCCCGTTGAACATCCGATCTATGCGATCATCGCACAGGCGGAACTGCGCGGCTTGTGCCGTCCGCTTCCGAAAGTAAAACCCTATTCGGAAAAGACGGTCATAAACGCGATCAATGAAATCATCGCAGCTTCCGATGCAGCCGATTCTCCGCTCCTGACGAAAACGGAAAAGGAAATCCTCTACGATACGCTCGAATCGTTTAAGCGGAAGCCCGGCAGGGACAATATGCGCGGTGCGTATTATTATGAAGGAAAGGGAAAGATTCGGACGACGGTCGATGTTACATTTAAAGCGGACGTATTCGCTTCCGGCGGCATCTATACCGATAAGAACGACGATCAGTGGGGCTTTACGATCCGTCCGACCGTTTCGCTCCGCGGCGATTTCGGAGAGCATCTTTCCTACGATTTCAGTTTGTTCGGAGATGCGTCGCGCGCCGTGCTGCAAAATCGCCAATCGTACAGCATCGGAAAGTGGTGGTATACGGAAGACAAGGACGGTACCAACCCGCGAGATATCAACACGTATACGAATAAAGCGTTTTTTCCGTTTTCGCATCATAAAACATGGGACGGCTCCATGTATAAGATCGCCAATCTTTCGGCAAGCGGTCTTGAAGGCTGGTGCGACGACGGCGCCCTCGGTTTCGGGATCAATTCGGAGATGGCGGCGGCTTTTCTCGACGATAAAATTTTTTTGCGCTTCGGACGCATCTACCGCGAATGGGCGGCGATGGACAAAGGCTCAAGCCTCGTGTTCAGCAATTATGCGCATCCCTTTCTCGCTTTTGAAGCAGAACTTTCGCCGTTCAAATGGTTTTCGCTTTCGACGCTTACCGGCATCCTCGAATTTCCGAACAGTAAATATATCGTCGGCGACATCTACAAGAGTAAGGCGCATCATACGAAATATGATACCGAATCGATTTTTCAAAACGCCTATTCGATCGCGATGATCGAATGCAATTTCAAATACGTGCACGCAGACTTCGGCACGACGGTCATCTGGCCGAAGCGTTTCGAATTGGGTTACCTGTATCCGCTCATGGATAAAGTCTTTTACCAAAACAATATCGGCGACTTGGACAATATCGCGCTGTTCGGAAATATCGCGTTTACGTATCCGAAAATCGGCAAAGTGTGGGCGTCGCTCTTCCTCGACGAATTCAACGGCTTGAGCCGTTCGACCGGTTTGCTCGGCGATTTTATCCACGCGACGCGCGATATGTACGCGACGCAGGTCGGCGTAAAAGCGAATGTGCCGCTGCTGCCGTTTATGACGGTCGCATGCCGATACACGAAGATCGAACCCTACTGCTACACGCACCACGCCATCAACTACACGCCGTGGTATTCGCACTATATTTCGGAAGCCTATATGACCGCAGGCGAAAACATCGGCTATTATCTTCCGCCGAATTCGGACGAACTGAATGTCCGCGTCGAAGCTTCGCCGCTTTCCGTGCTCAAAGCGCATATAGAGTATCAATTTATCAGGCACGGTGCGGAGTACGGCAGTCAGGCGGTGCGCGGCGGCTCCCTGTATTCGGAGCTCGATCCCGGTGAGCGCGAAAGTATGCGCAAATATTTTTTGCACGACGGCGCGTACCAGTGGTTTCACATCGTAAAAATCGGCGGGGAATATTCGCTTCGCAAATTTAAAGTGCCGCTGACGGTATACGGCGACGTCGGCTTTGTCTACAGCTATTTTACCGTGATCGACGGAACTCCGAATGACGATAAAAAACACGATTATCACGTTTCGGATTCGAGCGACTATCCGACGGAGTTCGGTGCGATCGTTTCCGGCGGAGTGCGCCTGTATTTTTAAAATGCGTGTGCTGCCGTCGGCATGCAATCGATTTGATCGCGTACCGCGCGGACGTACGTTTTTTTATATTATTTTCACGGGAGCAAATTATGAATATCGAAACGAAATGTCTGCATTCGGGTTATGAACCGAAAAACGGAGAGCCCTGCGTTATGCCGATCGTACAGAGTACGACGTATAAATTCGATTCGTGCGATCACATCGCCGCGCTCTTCGACAAGCCGACGGAATATATATATTCCCGGATGGCGAATCCGACCTGCGATGCCGTTGAAAAAAAGATCGCGGATCTTGAAGGCGGCGTCGGGGCTATGCTGACGTCGAGCGGACAGGCGGCTTCCCTCCTTTCGATTCTGAACCTGTGCTCGGCGGGCGACAGCTTTATCGCAAGTTCGGCGATTTACGGCGGTTCGACAAATCTCTTTTGCTTTACGCTCAAAAAGCTCGGCATTGAATGCATCCAAGTTCCCGCCGCTGCCGATTACGATACGATTCTCAAAGCGTTCAAACCGAATACGAAAGCGGTGTTCGGAGAAACGCTTGCAAATCCTTCGCTTGCGGTATTCGATTTCGAAACCTGGGCGAAAGCCGCTCATGCGCGAAACGTACCGCTCATCATCGACAATACTTTTGCGACGCCGATACTGTGCCGCCCGCTCGAATGGGGAGCGGACATCGTCGTTCATTCGACGACAAAATATATGGACGGACATGCAGTTCAGTGCGGCGGTGTCATCGTAGACGGCGGCAATTTCGATTGGGAAGCGGCGTACAAAGTGAGCGGTTTTTTTGCGGATTTTTGCGAACCCGATCCGAGTTATCACGGACTCACTTATACGAAAGAATTCGGAAAAGCGGCGTATATCGTCAAAGCGCGGACGCAGCTCATGCGCGATTTCGGCTGCTATCCTTCGGCGCATTCGGCCTTTTTGCTGAATTTGGGGCTTGAAACGTTGCCGCTTCGGATGAGGCAATATTGCAAAAATGCGCTCGCGCTCGCCGAGCATTTCAAAAAAAGCGATAAGATCGCATCGGTAACGTACCCCGCGCTCGCGGAAGATGCGAATCATGCGCTGGCAAAAAAGTATTTGCCCGAAGGGGCGAGCGGCGTCATCGCGCTCAGCATCAAAGGCGGCCGAGCGGCTGCGGTGCGCTTTATGGATTCTCTTTCGCTTGCAACCGATGAAGTCCACGTTGCCGACATCCGTACCTGCGTACTCCATCCCGCTTCTTCGACGCACCGGCAGCTCACGGACGAACAGCTTGCGGCGGCGGGAATCGACGGCGGTTTGGTGAGATTCAGCTGCGGACTTGAAAGCGTCGAAGACATCATCGCCGATGTCGACCGCGCGCTTCAGGCGGTGTAAAACAGAAAATACGCGCGGCAGGCTTGCGCTATGCGCAAGCGGATAAAGGGAGACGTATTGCATGCCGCGCGTAAGCTGTCGGAAAATCGATTTTTTCATCGGCCGAGGCAAAAATATGCCGAATAAAAATACGCTGCGGAAAAATCCGGAGCGTATAAAACGTATAATTAATTAATAATGTGAATGTCGACGTAAAAAAATAAATAAAATTGTAAAAAACTAAGCGCAAATTTTTAATAAATTTACGGAGAATATCCGAATTTTTCTTGACAAACGATCTTTGAGGCCATACTATAAATAAAGAAGACGGTACATAAAATGACGCTTGATTACTTATTATTTGGAGGTATGGATAATGCAAAAGAGAACAATCCTTTTATCCTCGTTGATCGCGTTTGCCGTTGCGAGCCTTATTTCCTGTAGCGGTAAATCGATCAAAAACGGAACCTACACTTCGTCCGTACAGGGTATGAACGATGCGATCGAAGTATCCGTTACGATTGCAAACAAAAAGATCGCAGATGTACGGGTCACGAAAAACTCGGAAACGCCGGGAATCGGCAGCCCCTTGATGGATGCGAACGGCACGGTTTTGACGGCCGGAGGAATGGCTCCTACCGAATTGATCCCCGCCGAAATCGTAAAGCATCAGTCGGTCAACGTCGATGTTGTAACCGGTGCGACGATCACGTCGGCTGCAATCAAAGCGGCGGTATCGAACTGTCTGAAAGAAGCGAAAGCGGATCCCGCCGATTGGAATGCGAAGCCGGAAGCGGCACCCGCTCCTTCGAATGCGAGCGCCGATGTCGTCGTTGTCGGCGGCGGCGGTGCGGGACTTGCGGCGGCTATCGCGACGGGTCAGCAGAATAAATCGGTCATCATCGTGGAAAAGAACGGCGAAGTCGGAGGCGATACGCTCGTATGCGGCGCCAGTTACAACGCACCCGCTGATGCTATGCAGCGTCGAGTCGTTATGTCCGAACCTGTAAAACGCACGATCGAAGCGGCTCTCGCCGAAGCTCCGAAAAGCGGCGAACACGCCGCGCTCCAAGCGCAGGTGCGCTCACAGTGGAACGCGTACAAAGCGAGCGGCAGAACCGACCTCTTCGATTCGAAAGAGTGGTTCGCGCTCCAGACATGGAACGGCGGTGACAAAGTTGCTGACCTCAATCTTGTCAAAGAACTTGCGGATAATGCCTACGATGGTCTTGTATGGATAAAAGCTTTGGGCATGGGCTTCAACGATGTAATTTTACAAGCTGCAGGCGGACTTTGGCAAAGAACGCACGAGAGTACCATGTTGATGGGCACGGGCTTTATCTCCACTTACGTACAAAATCTTGCCAAAATGAACAACGTCACCATCATGGTTGAGACGACGGGTAAATCGCTCGTGAAAGACGGCGACAGAGTTACCGGCGTCGTGTGCGCCGACAGAAACGGCAATCAATTTACCCTTTCGGCAAAGGACGGCGTTATCCTCGCGACCGGAGGTTTCGGCGCGAATTCACAAATGGTGCAGCGGTACAACACGACCGGCAAATGGCCCGATCTCTCACAGACAGGGACGACGAATCGCTTTTCGTGCTCACAAGGAGACGGCATCATAATGGCGACAGACGCAGGCGCCGGGCTTCGCGATATGGAGCAGATTCAACTTCTCTTTCTCGGCAACACTAAGGACGGGCAACTTACGAAGTGGCCGCCGCGCGCCGCGCGCGAACTTGACCAGATGATCTTTATCAACAAAGAAGGCAAGCGTTTTGTGAACGAAGGAGGGAGGCGCGATGAAATCTGTCTTGCGATCCTTGCTCAAACCGATAGAATGTATTACATGCTCGAGTCTGCCGACGGTACCGGATATAAGGATATTCATGACCCGAACTGGAGGAGCGCTGACGGCTTTACTTTTGACTACCTTACCGATAACGGCTATATGATTTGGGACGATACCCTTGCAGGCCTCGCGGGAAAGCTCGGTATGGATGCAGCAACGCTTCAGGCAACGGTTGACACGTTCAACGCGGACGTGGTGACAGGCCTGGACAAAGAGTTTGGCAGAACGATCTACTCGGTGCAGTTCACAAAGGGGCCTTGGGTCGCAACTCCGAGACAAGCGTGTATTCACCACACGATGGGCGGCGTTACGATCGATACGAACTGCCGAGTCATCGGCACGAACGGAAAAGCAATCCCCGGTTTGTATGCAGCAGGAGAAGTCGTGGGCGGTATCCACGGCGGCAACAGAGTCGGCGGTAATGCGATCACGGAAGTCGTTGTGTTCGGTAAACTCGCAGGCGATACGGTTGTCGCGGACGCGCGGTAACGAACATAAAAAAGCTTGCGGTAAGTAAGATCAGGATCCGTAAATAAAAAGGGTTGTCCTTTGTGAAGTTTTTTACAACTTCCGGGACAGCCCCTTTTTCAATTTATTAATTATTTTTGTTCCGAAAGACCGCTTCGCGTATCGACGATGCGCTTCATATCGGCGATATTGTCTACGATGATGTAGTTATCGTACACTTCGATTTTCCGCTTTTCGACGAATTTGTTGATTTCATCGCGCGTCGCTTCCGGTGACAGTCCCGCCCAATGAGCAACGTCGCCTGCCGACACGTTGAACTTCCGCTGCCGGTCGTTCACGTTTGCCGAAGGATTCATTTCGTCGAACATGAGGAATACGTCTGCGATACGGGCCTGCACGTCTTTGATCGCGAGCGTGCGCAGGCGGCGCCGTTGGTCGTAGATGCGCTTGCAAAAAAGTTTTAATAAGATGATCGCGATTTGCGGATTGCCCATGATGAGCAGTTCGAAATTTTCTTTGTTGAATTCGAGACATTCGACGTTGCCGATCGCGACGCAGGTTGCCGAACGCGGGGAATTGTCGAGGATGGCCATTTCTCCGAAAAATTCTCCGGGCTTCATGATATCGAGATTTTTCTTTGCGCCGTTTACGCATTTGACGAGCTGCACGCGCCCCGACTGAATGAGGTAAAAACTGTTGCCCGGTTCGAACTCGCTGATGATGACGTTGCCCGGTTTATACTGCTTTGCAAAACGCTTGAAAGCGGGAAGCGCAAATTGTTTCAGAGCGCCGGAAGCTTCTTCGTCTTCTTCGGGCGCATCGGTACTTTTTGTTTTTTCTTTTATCTTCGTGTTGCGCAGTTTTGCATCGGCGTATAATTTTGCGACTTCGTCTTTTTTTGCGGTGTTCGGATAGAGCGATAAAAATTTGACGCAGATATCGCAGCACGAAAGATACTCTTCGTCGTTGTAAAAACTTTTTGCGACCGCGATCATACCTGTCTGCTGGTCTTCCGGAACATTGTTAAGAATCGCTTCGGTTTTTTTGTGTATGAGGCGCAGCTGGTTCGAAAAGACGCGCAGCATTTTCATGATGATCTGTTTGTTGCTGCTGAATATCTGTTCGAATTCTTGAATAGTCAGGGCGATCGTAACGCAGTCGGTAAGCGCGGTTGCCGTCTCTTCTCGAGGGAAACGACCGAGTGCGGATTTGACGCCGAAAAACTCGCCGTTTTTTACCTGCTCGGTAACAGGCTGATGAGTTTCCACATCTGTCGTCGTAAGGACGAGAATACCTTTTTGCAGGATAAAAATTCGCTCGTCTTTATCCCCTTCAAAGTAAACGATCGATCCTTTTGTATATTGCATCGCTTTAGGCATACAAGATCCCCTGGTACATTACACTATTATATCATAAATCGTCTATTTATGCTATGCTCTTTAGGATGATTGATTTACATATTCACTCCAACGCATCCGACGGTCAATACCGCCCTGCCGAGCTTGTCGAAAAGGCTTGTGAAAGCGGTATTTCCGTCCTTGCGCTGACGGATCACGATACGATAGCGGGGCTTCCGGAAGCTGCCGCCGAAGCCGAAAAGCGGCATATTACCTTTATACGGGGTATCGAGATTTTCGTGGAATGGCCGACCGGCGAATTTCACTTGCTCGGACTCGGTTTTACGCATATTTCGCCGTCCTTGAGAGAGCTGGTCGATTTTTTGCAAAAAAAGCGTACCGAACGGAATCTTCGGATAATCGCTGAAATGCGTGAAGCGGACATCGATGCGTCGTACGATGAGCTTTGTTCGCTTTTTCCGGACAGCTCCATAGGCAGACCGCACTTTGCAGAATACCTCAAGTACAAAAAAATCGTAAAGGATAATCGGGAAGCGTTTGAAAAATATCTCGGAAAAGGCAAGCCTTTTTATGTCGAGCGTTCAGGCGTAAATCTCGACGAAGCGATACAGGCGATCGTCGATTCGGGAGGAGTGCCGGTCATCGCGCATCCGCTGTCGCTTTACGTGTCGTGGGGACATCTCGATACGATTTTGGAGGACATACACGGCCGCGGCGTCGAAGGGCTTGAAGCCTATCATCCGGGGGCGAGCGGGCATGACTGCAAACGCCTCGAATCGCTTGCACGCGAGCACGGCATGTTTGTTACGGCAGGAAGCGATTTTCACGGTGAAAGAATCCGCGCCGATCGGAAACTCGGTCACACCGCCGACGGCAAAAAAATAGATGATCGATTTTATTACGAAGAACTGCTTCCGCACTTGGGAACGTAGGGGCGTTTTCTATGCTCTACCGTTCACGGATCGATTCTCCGTACGGTTGTATGATTGTCGGCAAGTGCGCAGCGTCCGTTACACGCCGTTCAGATGCTCACCGTTCAGATTGACGCATTTCGTTTTTTACCGTTATACTTCCCATTATGGAACAAACGCTCCCGAAAATGCTGAAAAAAACCGCCGCCGACTTTCCCGAAATCGCGGCGCAATATTCGAAAAACGCCGAAGGCGTATTCGAGCCGGTATCGTACCGGGAACTGTATGAAACATCTCTCGATTTTGCCGCCGCCTTAAAGCAGCTCGGCGTCGTGCGCGGCGAAGCGATCGGTCTCATCTCCGATAACCGCAAAGAATGGGAACAGGCCGACATGGGGATCATGGCGCTCGGCGCCGTAGATGTTCCGCGCGGATGCGATGCGACGCTTATCGACTTGCAGCAGATTTTGTCGTTTACGGAATGCGCCGTCGTCATTGCGGAAAACGCTGCGCAGGTAAAAAAAATCGTTTCCGTAAAGAGCGAACTGCCGCATCTGAAAACGCTCATTTCTTTTGAAGACGTCGCAGACGACATAAAAGCCGACGTAAAAAAAGCGAAAATCGATTTATTGTTTTTTAATAATTTATTGAACGAAGGGAAAAAATACAATATCGAACACAGGGCGGAGATCGAAGCCGAACTCGAAAAGGGAGAGTGGAACGATACGGCATGCATCATCTTTACGTCGGGTACGACGGGTATGCCCAAGGGTGTCGAACTTTCACACGGCAATTTTTTGACTCAGCTCGACGAACTGCAGGAACGCATCTATTTGAATCCGGGCGACCGCGCGTTGTGCGTGCTTCCGGTGTGGCACGTGTTCCAGCGCCTGTGCGAATACGTCATCATGATCCAAGGAGCGGCTCTCTGCTATTCGAAGCCGGTCGGAAGCATCCTTCTCGCCGATTTTCAAAAGGTCAATCCTCATCTTATGCCCGCCGTTCCGCGCGTGTACGAAGCGATCTATGACGGCATCAACCGTAAGATGCGCAAAACGGGCGGCTTCGTTTATATGCTGTTCCGATTTTTTGTCGGCGTCGCGATTTTGCATTCGCGGATCGACAGGCTCCTCTTTCGAAAAAACGTGCGCTTCGGACCGGACTATATCGGTGCACTGTGGGCGCTGCTCGTCATCCCGTGGCTTTTGCTCTATCCGCCCAAATTGCTCGGAGAAGCGCTCGTGTTTCGAAAAATCAAATCGATGCTCGGTAAAAATTTCCGTGCGGGCGTTTCGGGCGGCGGCGCCTATCCGCGCAATATCGACGAATTCTTTTGGGCGATCGGTGTAAAGGTCGTCGAAGGCTACGGCTTAACGGAAACCGCGCCCGTCATCTCCGTGCGGCCGATAGCCGATCCCGTATTCGGCAACGTCGGCTCTCCCATCCGCGGCGTAAAAGTGCGCATCGTCGATCAGGACGGCTACGTGCTCGGCCGCTGCAAACAGGGAGTCGTGCAGGTAAGGGGCGGCACGGTGATGAAGGGCTACTACAAGAGGCCCGATTTGACGGCAAAAGTGATGACCGTCGACGGCTGGTTCGACACGGGTGATATCGGCATCCTTTCCATTCACGACGAAATCGTTTTAAAAGGCCGCATGAAAGATACGATCGTACTCCGCGGCGGCGAAAATATCGAACCGCTTCCGATCGAACAAAAGCTGCAGGAGTCGCGCTTTATCAAAGCGGCGGTCGTCGTCGGGCAGGACGAACGCTACCTCGGCGCGCTCATCCTCGTCGACGAAGACGAAGTGAAAGGTTATGCTGCGGAAAACGGCATCCAATACGATACGTACGAAAATCTGCTCGCTTCCGAATACGTACAAACGCTGTACGCGGGAGAAATCAACGGCCTCATCAATTCGAAAAACGGATTTAAGATGTTCGAGCGGATCAATAAATTCGTTCTTATCACAAAGCCCTTTGAAGTCGGCGTCGAACTTTCGGCAAAGCAGGAAATCATGCGTTTCAGGATCGGCGAAATCTATGCTAAAGAGATCGCTTCGTTGTTCGTTCAGGATACGAAAGCGGATATATAACGAATACCATACATTTACAGAGGAAATCGAATATGAAAGACGTACTGCCTGCGGAAATCATCGTACGCGATGTGTGCCGCGTAAAAAAAGGCGAGAGGGTGCTCATCGTTGCGAATCCCGAAACGAATATGATCGCACAGGATTTGTTTGAATCCGTAAAAAAGGCGGGCGGAGAGCCGGTACTCGTGTTCCAAACTGCAAAAAATTCGTTCGACAACGCATCGCCGGAGGTACTCGCGTCGATCGCGACGAATCCCGATCTGTGTTTTTCCGTTTCGTCGTCCAAGCTCGGGAAAGACCCCGGAGCTGCGGCGCACCCCTATGTCGACGAAAAGGGTACGAAATTCATGCACATCTTCGACTTTTTATTGAACGGGAAAAAATCGATGCGCGCGGTGTGGATGCCGGGTATAACGCAGGAGATGTACGAACGTGCGGTGCAGATCGATTACAAAGAACTCGCCTCTCGCTGTGCGGCTTTGAAAAAAGCGTATGAAAAAGCCGTTTCCGTTCACGTTACCTCTTCCGGCGGAACGGATGTCGTCGTTCCGGTTGCGGGGCGCAAGGCACTCGAAGACGACGGAGATTTTTCAAAGCCCGGTTCGGGCGGAAATATTCCGGCGGGTGAAGTGTTTATCAGTCCCGTCGTCGGTACGGGGAATGTGCAGGACGAAGGAAACATCCTCGATAAAATCAAGCAAAAAATCGGCGGTCAGGGCGATGACGAAAGCGAGGGCGGCGTTCGAAGCGGTGCCGAAGGGAAGGGCGCGCAAGCGGACGGCAGCAAGGCCGAAGAAAAAAACGTACCCGCTGCATCCGGCACAAACGGGAAAATCGTGTTCGACGGTTCGATGACATTCGGTGACGGAGACGCCATCCTTGAAACGCCGATAGTCGTGCAGGTTAAAGACGGTTTTGTGTCCGATATAGACGGCGGAGAAGAAGCCGCACGCTTGAAAAAAACGATCGCCGATGCGGAAGCGAAGTCGCTTGCGATGGAAAAAGAAGGCAAATTGCCCGAAGGGGAGGGGAGCGTGTATCGCAGAAACGCGCGCAATATCGGAGAACTCGGCATCGGCTTGAATCCGGCCGCCGTCATCACGGGGAATATGCTCGAAGACGAAAAAGCGTTCCGCACCTGTCACTTTGCGATCGGAGAAAATTACGACAACGATGCGCCGGCTTTGATCCATCTCGACGGCGTTGTACGTGAGCCGACGATCGAAATAACTTACGAAGACGGCTCGAAGCGGACGATTTTGCAAAACGGCGAACTCGTGCTGTGATCCCTATCATCGGGGGCGAATTGAAGGGCTACACCGAAATGATGAACGAAGCGAGCGCGTTGACGACCAAACGTATGGTACAGGAAGCAGAACATCTGGGCGCCGACGCCGTCGTGAATATCCGCTATTCGTCCGCATCGGTTATGCAAAATGCCGCCGAAGTTATCGCGTACGGAACGGCTGTAAAGTTCAAATAAGCGCTTTAGATAACCGCGCATCCGACAACTTACCCTTCGTTCATGCGACAACGCTTTCACAGCCGAAACCCTTTTGCGCGATGCGGACGCAATCCGGCAACGTACGCTTTCGTTCAAGCGATTGCAATCCGGCAAACGCTGCAGCATTTTTACGCGCCGCAACCGGTATTATGCGGTTTCGGTTTCCGCTTCGCCCGATTCGGGAGCAGGAGCCGCTTCCGCGTTTTGATTTACCGGTGCCGCTTCGACTCGCCGCTTCTTTTTCCGCTTAGGCTTTTTCGTATAATTTGCGACAAAGACTGCGAAGTCCATCACCAAAAATACGGCGATCGCCGTGCCTATGACGCGCGCGTCGGTGAGCACGGATTTAGCGAGTGAAAGCGTCGAAAAAATATCTCTCATACCGCAATTATCGGCGCTTTCCGTGTGCATGATGAACGATCCTTAGGCGCCTCTCGTTCCTGCCGCACCCTTCGAATCCTGATTGTACATACGGTTTATCTGCTCGTCGGTCAAATCGATATTATACATATCTTTAAAATACGACTTCACTTCCTTTTCGACGTCGATATCGCCGAAGAGTTCGGGGTAGACTTTTTTTGCGATCCAGTACAGCGTTACCGGCGTATCCGCACTCGGCGTATAACTGCGGTAAGTTCCGAGCGGCATTTTGTACACGGTTCGGTTTTGTACCGCTTTGATCGGCGACCAATCGTAATTCGCCGTCCTGTTATTGTACAGATCGTCGGCCGTCTGAGAAGTGAAATTGGTTATTAAAATGATATCGGGATTCCACTTGTATATCTGTTCCATATTGATGACGGCGTTGCTGTTTTCAGCGCCTACTTCTTCCGCAACGTTTTTCGCACCGACGGCGTCGCACCAAAATTGTCCGAAAAAGTGTTTGCCGCTCGTCACGATAGTTTTTTCATTACACATAAACAAAAACAGCACTTTTTTGCGGTCGTTTTCGGGGATGGACGAAACGCGGGACTGAATCGTTTCGTAGACTTTTCGGCTGTATGCGCTCACCGCGTCTTTTTTATCGTTTTCCGGAAAAACCTGGCTGAGTACGTCGATCCATCCGTCATACGTGTCGAGGATATTGTAATCCCATTTGTTGACACTGACGGCGACGGCGGCGAGTCCCGCCTTTTTGATTTCCTCTTTTTGCTGCGAACGGTGCGCCGTTGTAAAGACGACGTCGGGTTTGAGCGCGAGCACTTCTTCGACGTTCAGCGTATCGTTTGCAAGAAAGTGCGAATCGATATTCAAATACGACGGAAAAAGCTCTCCGAGCAGTCCCGCTTTTGCAGCCCCTATCGATGCGGGCGGAATGCCGACGAGGCGGTCGGGGCTTCCCAAAAATACCGTGATGACGGACGGAAGCGGCCACACGCCGACAACGACTGCGCGATTGACCTTTGCGGGGATGACGACGCTTTCGTCGTCGTGATCGATAACGGTACGCGTTGCCGCCTCTTTCGCAACTCCCGACTTCGAGCAGGAAACGGCGAAGGTCGAAAGCGCCAGGCACGCGAAAAGCGTTCCGATACGGACAATATTCTTTTTCATAATTCCTCCAAAAAAACTTTTGCGGAAAGTTACAACTTTCGAAAAAGTTTTTAGCCGTGCGCGAAAGCGCACGCGTTTTTCCATAATTCACACTAAATACAGCGGGACGACGTCCTTGTATTTTGTGTTTTGATATTCGAACTCGTTGATGTGTACTTGCACGCTGAACGTCTTTTTCATCGAATCTTCGGTGATGACTTTTTCGATCGCGCCGCTCGTGCTTTCACCGTCCCTGTTCAGGATGAGCGCTTTGTCGGCGATCTTCATTGCATGAGCGGGATAGTGCGTGTTGACGACAGCCGAAATATGCCGCTCTTTTGCAAGACGGTAAATCGTATTTAAAATTATCAATTGATTTTTAAAATCCAAATTCGATTCAGGCTCGTCGAATACGAGCATTTCGGGTTCTACCGCAAGAGCGCGCGCGATGAGCACCATCTGCAGTTCCCCGCCGCTCATTTCGGTGCAGAGCTTATCGCGGAGAAAAGCGATACCCGTGTCTTCCATCGCGCGAAGGGCGATGCGTTTGTCTTTTTCATCCGGCTGTTCGAAAGTACCCAAGTGAGCGCTGCGGCCGAGCAGCACCATGTCGAAGGCGGTAAAACCGAACGCGACACCTTTCGCCTGCGGAACGTATGCGATACGCCGCCACAGATCTTTTTGTCTCCAACTTTCAAGCGCTCTCCCGTCGATAAGGGTTTCGCCCTCATCCCATTTTAATAATCCCATCATGCATTTGAGCAGCGTCGTTTTACCGACACCGTTCGGACCGAGTATGCACAACACTTCTCCGCTTTCGACGGAAAACGAAATGCGATCGAGCACGCGCTCGGTACCGTAGGCGAACGAGCCGCCCCGTACGGAAAAAGTCATGTCCACGAACCTCCCGTTTTTCGTAATAGCGCGATAAAGAACGGCGCGCCGATAACCGCCGTCAAAATCGAAATCGGAATTTCGGCCGCACTCATGCTTCTTGCAAATGTATCGATTACGATAACGAAGACCGAACCCAAACTGATGCTTATGGGAATGACGGTGCGATTGTTGCTGCCCATGAGCATACGCGCCATGTGCGGAACGAGCAAGCCCACCCAGCCGATCGAACCGCACATCGACACGGCGGACGCGGTGATAAGAGATGAGGCGACGATGACGAGCAGGCGCATCACGCGGATATTCATACCCATCGAACGAGCTTCGTCTTCGTTCAGCGATAAAATATTGAGCCGCCAGCGCAGCAAAAAGATGATGAGCGTTCCCGTGACGATAAACGGAAGGCCGAGCAAAAGCGTTTTATAGCTTGCGCCCGACATACTGCCCATAAGCCAATACGTGATCGACGGCAAAATATCCTGCGGATCGGCGGCGTATTTGACGAGCGACACAAAGGCTTGGAAGAGTGCCGAGACGACCATGCCCGAAAGCACGATCATGACGACCGAACTGCGTCCGCGAAATCGTCCCACCGAATACGTGACGGCGCAGGCGGCGAGTCCGAATACAAGAGCTGAAAGCTGCACGACGATCAAATTGCTTCGAAAAAGAAGTGCCGATACCGCGCCGAAGGATGCGCCGCTTGCCACTCCGAGCGTATCGGGCGTCGCGAGCGGATTCGTAAATAAACCCTGAAACGCGGCACCCGCGCAGCTTAAACCCGCTCCGACAAAAGCCGCTAAAATAATGCGCGGTAAGCGGACGCTGAAGATGACGGAGCGTTCAACCGCAGTTATCTCCGCCTTCGTCACGCCGGAAAAGAGGATGCGCACCGTATCGAAAACGCCGAGCGCATAGCGTCCGAATCCGAGACAGATGAGCGCGGTAAAAAGCGGCAGCACGGCGAGAGCTGCAAAGATGATTTTGCGCTGCCCTGCAGTATAATTCATAATTGCGTTTTCCTTTTCGTTTACAAACCTGCGGCGGATCTCGACGGATGATAAATCGTATGGAGGTCGCCGGAAGTGAGCGTTATTCCGTAGAATTCTTTATAATAATCGACGATGATTTTATCGAGGTCGTAGTCTTCAAATAATTTCGGCTGAATCGTCTTTGCAAGGAATACGAGCGAAAGCGGCGAATCGGACGACGGCGGACACCAGCGGTACATGCCGAGCGGAAATTTATACACTTGTTTTTTTTGTACAGCGCTCACGCTCGACCAGTCGTTGCCGTCGACAATGCCGTCGTCGAAATCTTCGGGAAGTTTGGTATTGAAATTTGTTAAAATCACGATATCGGGATTCCATGCGTAAATCTGTTCCATATTGAGTTCCACGACTCCGCCTTCCGACTTCGCAGCATTGATCCCACCTGCCGTCGTGATCCAATATTCGGGGAACATCTTTTTTCCGTAGGTCGTGATCTTTCCGTTATCGTACGAATAGATGATCATCGCACTCGGCTTTTTCCCTTCGGGGATCGATGCGATGCGCGCTTTTACGTCTTGCTCGATTTTTCTTCCGTACTCGATAAGCTTTTTCGAACGATCCGTTTCGCCGAGCACTTTTGCCAAAAGATCGATCCACGCCGCATAGGTTTCGATCGTATTGAACTTCGCAATCGACGTTGAAAACCCGACGGCGGGGATCCCCGTTTTATCGAATACCGCCTTTGACGATTTCGCTCCGGCATTGTAAAAAATGACATCGGGTTTGAGCGCCATTAATTCTTCCGCGTTGATGACGCCGCCCTTTTCGAATCCCGTCTTCGCATTTGCAATTTCGGGATACGCTTTTACAAGAAACGATGCTTTTGCAGCCGCCATGGAACTGGCAGGAATTCCGACGAGTTTTTTTGCGGAATCCGCATACAGACAATAGACCGAAGGCAGCGGGTAGAGACTTGCGATAACGATCCTGTCGATTTTATTCGGCACTTCAACGGTATTGCCCGCGTGGTCGACAACGGTATGCGTTTTCGGCGCGGCAAAAGCACGCGATGCCGTAAAGAGACAGAGTACGGCACAGACTTTTATGATCATCTTTTTCATATATCCTCCTATTGATTTTATGTATCAATTCTCAGTTTACTCAAAAATAAAAACCGATAATGCTCTCTATCGTAAAATTATCAATTACCCATTAACAATTAATAATTATTCTTCCGCGATTCCAAAAAGAAAGCGCGTCATGTCATCGCCTATGACGCACTTCGTGTCGTCCCAGCACACTTTGCTCGAAACGGCTACGTGCGGCAAACCGTGAAACCTGACGGAAGAATTTTTTATCAATTCTCCGACAAGCGGATCGGCTACGATATCGGTATATGAACCGCCGTTTACAAGATCCATGAGTTCCCGTTCGCACACGGCTTTATGATCGCATGTTTCGGCGTATTCCGGAAACGAATTGAAAAGGTATGCCGCTTCTATGTCCGCCGTTCGAGAAATACGCCTGAGTTCGTTTCGAATCGAACATGCCGTAACCTGCTCTCCCGCAATCAAAATCCGTTTGTGCGAGGTTTGCGCCGCATTCGCTTTCGAAGCGATTTCCCATACGCTCCCCGAATCGCTTTTTTCGCCGGAAAGAAAGCGCCGTACGGCCGTAAGCATCGCCTTTCCGTCTCCGAGCGGAACACCTGCAATGTAGGGAATGTGATACACCCTTTCCATATATTTTGCGATTTCGATCCCCGCATACGAAAGCGCGACGTTCAAGGCCGCAGAGGGGCTGCGTTTCAAATCGTCGAGCGAAAGACCCATCGAAAGGCTTGCAATGATTTCAATACCGCTTTTTTCAAACAGGGCGCGTACAGCTTCTGCGTTTCCGCTGTTGCCGAAATCGAGCGGCGTCAAGCCGAGGAGATTGATCGCATTGTTTTGCTTTTCACAGCGCTTTGAAGCCGGAGCGAAACGCTTTAAAAGCGCAATCGTCCCCATGGAAACGCCTTTATCGTAAAACACCGTACCCTTCGTGTCGAAGCCGAACGACGGGATCCCCGTCGCTTCTTCCACTTCCGAAGCGATGCCGTCGTAATCCGTACCGATGACCATGGGAACGGGACTTCCGAGCAGCGCGATAAAAGCGGGTTGTAAACTTTCGGCGGCTTCAATCATCCGTTTGACAAGTTTTTTATCGTTTCCGAGCACCGCGTCCATGTGGCGCAGCCCCGAGCAAAACACGATCGATTTCGAATTCATCCAGCGAGGTTCATCGTATCCCAAATAATTTCCCGTACAGCCGGACGCATCGTGGATAACGATCATACCTCCGAGCTCAAAGAGCGAAGAAGCGACTCCCGAATAATCGGGCGCGAAGGGCGGCAAGACCAAACACAAATTATTCATATAATAAGCTTTGCCTCCCTGATCATTTCGGCGACATCGGCTCGGCGGGCATTTGCACTCCGCATCATTTCCATAAGGCGGACGACGCCTGAAAAACCGAAATTGCCCTCGTCGTCCATGATGTTGACGACCTTTTCCGATCCGGTCATATAGCCGCAGTCGAAACCGATACACAAACAGTCGGAGTACGATCGGTACGCAAATTTCGGAGAGTCGTGATGCAGCGGACTTGCAATTTCCAAATGAGGAGCGTGCGTTTTAAGCCACTCGAAACTTTCTTTTTCAAACGGAAGAATTTTATCGACGGCGAGCAGCTTTACCGTAAACCCGTAAGAGATGAGCGTCTTCGCGAGCGCGCACGGCTGCTTTACCGACTGAAAATCGATCGCGACGGGCGTACCGTCTAAAAAAGCCGCGGTTTCACGGAGAGATGCTTTTGCATTTTCATAATCGCGCTCGATGTCAAACGATACGTTCATACCCGCATCGGAAAGTTTTTTCGCGAGCTCTCCGTACATATCTTTTATGCCGTCGGGATCGTAGGTGACGTACGACAAAAAATACGGAATGCCCGGATTTTTTTCCATATCGCGGGCGGCAAAAGCCGCGGCGGGAGAGAGTACGATATTCATACCGCTCGTCCGCATCGCATAGTATTCGTCGAATGTTTTGCATTCGCTTATATGGCGTACGCGGATACCGTTGTCGCCCATGATGCGGTAGAGTTCGGAACCGGCTACCGGAAGCACATTGTTTCCGATGAGATTTACATAGTTTTTAAAGTGTTCGGCTTCTTTTCCGTCGGGAGAAGAGAGCAGACTGTACATATTTCGATTCAGCGACACGAGCGGCGGAAGCGGCGTATCCGATTGAATCGGATTCATGTGGCAGGAACGGAAAAGGACGTCCGGATATGTTTGCCCAAGTTTTTCATCGAGCGCCGCATGATCGGTGCCGAGCATATCGTCAAGGCAGGACACGAATAAAAACAACACGCGCGGCTTTTTTTTCAAAAACGCAAAGAGTTCTTCGATTGCACGGAAAACCTGCGCTTCGTAATCGCCGGAGACGATCTCTTTTTCGCCGATAAAAAGATAGGATACTTTATCCTTTACACCGTTGATGATTCCTCCGAGCGCGCCGTGTCTGCCGCAGGCGAAGGGAGAAACGAAAAGCATATACACTTCCGGTACGAGGGCGGCGACGCGGATGACGCCCCAGCCGCCGTGAGCGGGGGATTCGTAGTGCAGCGTCGTCGTAAAACAGGCTGAACGGCACTCCATTACGCAACTCCGTTTTCAAGAGCGACGTCTTCGCTTCGCGCAAGGATCTCTTCGGCGAGCTTTCGATAACAATCGGCCTGATGCGATTCCGGAAAGGCTTCGATCACCGTCTTGCCCTGATCTTCGGCTTGCTGTACGACGCCGTCGCGCGGAATGACGGAAACGACACTGCCGCCGATTTCTTTCAGCGCTTCATTTACGGTTTCGAGTTCGTTTTCAACGTTGCGCGAATTGAGGATGACGCCGGAATACCGCGCATAACCGCGAGAGCCGAAATTCGAAATAGCGTGTGCGATGTTCGAAGCCGCATACAGCGACATCATCTCGCCTGAGGTAACGATAAACACGTCGCGCGCATAGCCGTTTCGGATCGGCATTGCAAAGCCGCCGCATACGACATCTCCGAGAACGTCGTAAAATACGATATCCGGTCGGTATGTCGTATACGCTCCGAGTTCTTCCAATTTATCGAATGCGGTGATGATGCCGCGACCCGCGCAGCCGATGCCCGGAGTGGGTCCTCCCGCTTCCACACACAGAATGCCGTTAAAGCCCTTAAACACGATATCGTCAAGGTGCAGTTCGGCTTCTTCGTCTTCGCGCAGCCGATCGAGTACCGTCACGATCTTTTTTCCGCCCATAAGGTTTTTTACGGAATCGGATTTCGGATCGCAGCCGATCTGCATCACTTTATATCCCATCGTACTCAGCGCGGCAGACAGATTCGACGTTGTCGTCGATTTTCCGATACCGCCTTTTCCGTAAATTGCAATTCTTCTCATGAACATACTCCACCAGTGTAAATAATTAGCAGTTGCTAACGATATTCTTTTCCGCCGATCCTGTCAAGCCGATAATTACCCTTGTATCTTTTATCTGTACTATTTTTTTTTTAATTAGGGCGGAAAATTATGATGCGACATACGCTGTTTTCGATTATCGCGGCGCTAAGCCTTTGCGCTTATCCGACTGCCGCAGAGGGGCTGCAAAAAAAATCCGCGCCGCTGTACGGTATAACGCTCGATGCGCTTTCATCCTCTTCAATTGATGCCGTTACGGATGCCGTACGGGCGCTTCCCGTAAAACCCGCCGCGCGCGTCGTCATCGATGCCGATATAAAGCCGGCAGATTTTATTCCGCTGCTTTCCCGACTGCACGAAGTCGCATACATCATGCTGTGTCCCTGCGATTCCGAAGATATGAAACGCTATAAAACCGTCAAAGCGTATACAGCGCGTTTTGCCGACTGCGCTTTGCACCTCGCTCCGTATGTCGACATTTGGGAAGTCGGCAACGAAATCAACGGTGAAGGATGGCTCGGCGGTACGAACGCATTGAATGCGCAAAAAGTCTACGCGGCGTGGGCATATTTGCATTCGCGCGGATATAAGACGGCGCTTACGGCATATATGTTCAAGCCGGGCGATCAGAGCATGACGATGGAAGCGTGGCTTGCAAAGTACGTTCCCGCGGATATGAAAGCCGCGCTCGATTACGTGCTTGTCAGCTATTACGATGAAGACAACGACGGCGAACACGAAGACTGGAACGCCGTATTCGAAAACCTGTACCGGCTTTTTCCCAATTCGCTGCTCGCCTTCGGCGAATGCGGCTTTGCATCTGCGCACAAGGCGGGAACCGATTTTAACAAACAAGCCGATACATATTACCTCATGACCCCGTATAACGACCGCTATGTCGGCGGATATTTTTGGTGGTGCTGGCAGGAAGACTGCGTTCCGCATGAAAACAATCCGCGCTGGCAAAAGATGTACGACAATTTTTGCCTGATGAAAGAACTGTATTAAAAATCTTATAAAAGCAAAACCGAAAATATCGCGTCCGAAATCGCGTCTCTCAATATCCGCCGCGCTTACTGTTTTATACCGGCGACGCTTTGCCTAGCGCTTTATGAGTACCGCAATCGCACACGGAACTCGCCCTTCGATCATAGTGTATGCCGCATCGGTATAACCCGCGTCGGCGAAAAAACGTTTATAAGATGAAAACGTAAACTGCTTTTTAAAATCCGCGCCCGCTTTTCCGAGCGCTTTTATAAATCCGCTCGTGCCGTCGCGCGCACGCTTATTCATATATGTCGGAATTATCAACTTCCCGCCGATTTTGCAGACTCGGTTCAGCTCGCCCAGCGCCGCCTCCGGTTCATCCAAAAGATGTATGACATTTCCCGCAACGACAACGTCGAAAGTATTGTCCGCGAAATCGAGCGCTGAAATATTTGCAAGCTTGAATTCGACGTTCGCATACTTCCGGCACTTTGCGCGCGCCCTTTTCAGCATACCGGAAGAAAAATCCGTCGCAACGAGCGATTTGCACTCGGGTGCGATGTGCGCGCTCAACATGCCCGTACCGCAGGCGCATTCCAACACTTCGTCATCGGCAGTGATAAGGGCGGCGACTTTTTCGCACAGCTCGCGGTGTACCTTTGCGTTGATAACGTTTACAAAAATATCATACACTCCCGCTACACGATCCCAAAACATACTACAACCTCGCTTGATATACTATTTCTCCGTGGGCGTTTTTGTCAAGGCAATGTCAAAACTTCCGACCGCTTCGCGTGCTGCTTTTGATCGGTGACGAGGTAATTTACAAAATCCGCCGTTCATACTACTATGCTCCTATGATCGGGATCGTCGATTACAATGCGGGCAATATCAAAAGCGTCGAGCACGCCCTCGAATCGCTGGGATTTCCGTTTACGGTTTCCAAACGTCCGAGCGAACTCGCGCACTGCAGCCGTCTCATCGTTCCGGGAGTAGGAGAAGCCGCTTATGCGATGCACGAGCTTTCGCGCACGGGTTTCGATTCGTTTTTAAAAGATTGGAGTGGTGCGAAAAAACCGCTTCTCGGCATCTGTCTCGGCTCGCAGATCATCTTCGATTATTCCGAAGAAGGGGATACCGCCTGTCTCGGTCTCGTCAAAGGAAAAATTATTAAATTTTCATCGCTGTGGCAAGCCTCGCACGACGAAACGCTTCGCCTCAAAGTGCCGCACATGGGATGGAACGATTTGACGTATGCGAACGGCTCTTCTCCCCTCTTTGACGGTGTCGCGGAGCATTCCGATTTTTACTTCGTGCACTCTTACGTCATGCAGCCTGAGGATGCTTCCGTCGTCAAAGCTTACACGAACTACGGAGGCATCGTTCCGGCAGTCATCGAAAGCGGCAGCGTCGCGGCTTTTCAATTTCATCCGGAAAAATCGGGCGCGAACGGCCTCAGACTCCTTGCAAATTACTGCCGCGGAGAAGCGGTATGCTGAAAAAAAGGATCATCGTCTGCCTCGACGTCAAAGACGGACGCACGACAAAGGGCATCAGATTTCAAAACAACCGCGATATCGGAGATCCCGTTGCGATGGCCGCAGAATACTGGCGGCAAGGCGTGGACGAACTCGTCTTTTACGATATCATGGCGTCGGCAAACGGGAGAGGCCCCATACTCGACCTCGTCGCTCGCGTCGCGCACCAAGTGTTTATTCCCTTTTGCGTCGGAGGCGGTATCGCGACGATCGATGACATACGCTCGACAATCCTTGCAGGCGCGGAAAAAGTGAGCCTCAATTCGCAAGCGGTAAAAAATCCCGACCTTATCCGAGAGGGCGCCCGCGTTTTCGGAAATCAATGTATCGTCCTCGGCATGGATGCTTCGCGCGATGAAGCGATGCCGAGCGGCTACCGCGTATTCATCAACGGCGGAAGGACGCAGACGGATTTGGATGCGAAAGAATGGGCTCAAAAAGCGGTTTCACTCGGAGCGGGCGAAATCGTTTTAAACGCGATCGATACCGACGGTGTGCAAAACGGCTACGAACTTTCTCTCACGCGCATGATTTCCGAAAGTGTTTCCGTTCCGGTCATCGCTTCGGGAGGAGCGGGATGCGTGCAGCACATCGCCGATGCGTTTACGAAAGGCAAAGCAGACGCGGCGCTCATCGCAACGATGGTGCATTCGGGAAACTATACGATCGCCCGCATCAAACAGGAACTCAACGCACAGCATATTCCGGTGAGGTTGTAATGGATTACCATCAACGCTATGACGATAAGGGAACTTTTTACAGCGAAATGAAGCTGCATTTTTGTCAATGCAATATGCTTTCGAATCTCAATTTTTCAGAACTGCTGCGGCTCACGACCGATACGGCTATCGAAGATTACTACGAGCGCGGCATTTCGTTTACGTTTCTCGCCGAACGAAATTATGCAATTTTGCTTTCGCGCATCGCTTTCCGTTTTCATAAAATGCCGAAAGCAAACGACGTCGTCACGATCGCCACGTGGGAAGAAAAACCCGAAGCGCTGCAGCTCATGAGAGCATACGAAATAACAGACCGAGACGGCACGCCCCTCGTAAGCGGTTCGAGTTCGTGGTTCGTCGCCGATTACGCATCGCACCGCATCATCCGCACAAAAGATTTTACGCTGCGTCCCGAACCGGTACGAAAAGAAGAGCACGACTGCATGGCGCCGGGAAAAATCGCGATCCCCGAAAACCTCGTCGAATGCGCGAGCCGTCCCATTTGCTGGTCGGACATAGACGCGAACGGCCACATGAACAATTCCCGTTACGGTGCATTCGCGATCGACTGTTTACCGGAAGAGTATCAGCGAAAAACCTTTACCGATTTCCGCATAAATTATTCGCACGAAGCGAAAAAAGGCGACACGATAACGATGTTTGCAGCCTTTGACGATGAGGCGAAAAAGATAACCGTTGTCGGAAAACAAAAAAACGCGACGTGCTTTGAAAGCGAACTGTATTATTAATCAACACTCCCGACGCAAGCGTCGGGGTATGTTGTTCTCATAAGGTGGTTGCAGTCGGCTTTAATACCCTTTGTTACGACGCAAGCGTCGGGGTATTAAACCCTCCGCACGAATAAAAAGTCACGTACTTCATTCCGGACTGTAGCGGGCGCGGCTCGTATCGGTTTCAAATACGTCGACGGCTGCCAAAAAAGCGGTCACCTTTCCGTTCGCGTACGACAGATCGATGCCTGTATGGCGCATTTTGTCGATGAGCGCATCGTAGATGTATTTTGCAATGCGCTCGGCGCTCGGATTTTGCAAAAAGACGGCATGATCGTTTAAGTTCGTATGATCGAGCTCTGCGCATACTGCTCTGAGCGCCGCTTTTAATTTTCCGAAGTCGATGAGCATACCGCCGCTTCCGAGCGTGCTTCCTTTTACATGAGCGCGTACGGTATAATTGTGGCCGTGCATGCTTTCGCACTTTCCGTTGTAATCGCGGAGAAAATGCGCTGCGGAAAAATTCGCTTCGACACGTACTTCAAACATAGCCGTGACTATAGCACAAAGCAGGACAAAAACCAAGATATGGAGACGTGCTCACAATGTGTATTGATTTGTTTTCAACTATAAATCGCGTGAGATTTTTGAATCGGTAAGAAGACTTGAAAACGATGCAGAACGATTATACACTTGCGGCAGGAAGCAATTCGGAGGAAAAATGAAAAATCTTTTCTTGTTGATTTTATTGGTAATGGGATTCAGCGGTGTGTTTGCCATCGATGAAAAAGATCTTGATGCCCAAATGCACGGAACGCAGGAAGCTCCGAATCCTGAAATGTTTTCCCGGCTGAGGAATGTGCAGGTGTACGATATTTTTGTAACGACTGAAGACAACGAAGACGTTCATCTGCAAATCTACGCGGAATATTTTCAAGATGCGAAAGATTTGTAAGTGTACTTTGCCGCACGCGATTTTCAAACATGAGGCGACGCATATTTGCGAAGTTTAAACTCCTTGCCGACGGACGGAAAAGCTAAGCTGCACGATGTAAACGATATGACGGCGAAATTACTGTTTGTATTGTTTTTGTTATTGCCGATTTCTATTTCCTGCAAAGAAAAATCTTGTGAAGATTTGTCTGCGAAAAACAGAAGCGCGATCGTTCGGAAGATACGGGATTTTATTCAATTGCATAAAAACTCCGATGCGGTTTCTGCGTGGAACGAAGATGAAATCGTTAATCACAGATTTGAACGTATCTCGAAAAAAGATACGGAACTGTTTGTATTTAAAAAAGATTCCGACGGAAATAACTATGTACTGTGTACATACGGAAAGAAAGGTGCGTATGCAAGTGCACCCGTCGAATATTGGCTCATAGATGAAAGCGGTTTTTTATGCGTGTATGAAAATTTGATTTCAAAAAAACGAAGCTCGATAAAAATCAAAAAGATAAAAATCGATACCGATAACGGGATTGTGTATACGTTTCGAAATCATAAAAAAGTTTTATATACATATACCGAAGGTTTAAATTGAACGTCTGAAATAGCGCCGTTCAATTTAACTTCGAGTTTCGGACGAAGCCGAAACATCGCTTATTAACTGTGCGCTTGCGCGCACGAATTGCCCAGCTCCTAAATCCGAAGATTTACTCGCTGTGCAATTTTAAGGAAGAATAAAAGTACAGTGAGCGAAATATTCGATGTGTTTACGGCGAAAGCTTACGTCTGCATGCGGCCACATTTCCGCCTGCGGTGAAAGCTTACGATTGCCCGCGTCCGCTTTCGACGGTATACGTAACGAAAGACGAGAGCGCATGCCGGTTTGAAAAATAGACGTAGTGCGCGTGCTTTGCGCTCATCGCATCGATAAAGGCTGTCGCTTCGCTTTCCGTCAGTGCATCGGGGAGCGCAAAACCGATGACGGCCGCGCAGTCTTTGATCCTCCGCGCCGTATGGCACATCGCTTGCAAACGGCACGGAGCGCGAAGTTCCCCGTGCAACCTTGCAATATGATTGGCTGATTGAAGAAATGAAGAATACGGGTATAATAAAAAGAGGGCTGATATATGTTATACGGGCGCCCGCGCCGGAGCGTTTAAGGAAAATGAAAAGAATTCTTTTTATTTTTTACATAATTATATTTTCCATAGTTTCCGCTTTTGCACTTAGTCCGGAAGAAGAATATGATTGTCTTTATAAAGATTTAAGAAATTTGAGCACTTTTGGATATAAAGGTACACTTGATTATAATACAGGAAAATCTGACGGGACTCCTATTTTAACTCAGGGGTGTGTTTATCAAACATCCCTGAATACGGATTTTGCTGTAGACGGGAAAGGCTTTTTTAAGGTTTTAGATGAAAAGGGAAAAATATTTTATACCAGATATGGCTATCTTATAATTAATACAGATTCCAGATTGGCTATTCGCTGTAATAATAAAATATACTATCTGCCGGTAGAATCTCTTCCTGATAGTTATTCGTACGAGGAAATCAGAATTTATTCAAACGGTAATATCGCGAGTAAGTACTACACGGGAAATAATTCTAAAGTATCTAAGGTACTAGGAACAATTGAGTTATATGATAT
>NZ_JAFEVM010000025.1:0-43186 GCF_016901105.1 Treponema sp. Marseille-Q4523
TATTGCCCGGTGGCCATAGCGGGGAGGAAATACCCGTTCCCATTCCGAACACGGAAGTCAAGCTCCCTTGCGCCGATGATACTGCTCTAAATGCGGGAAAGTAGGCAGCTGCCGGGCTTTTTATTTTTATATGATAATTGCGGCGCATATACGGTGAGTTTGCAAAGCTAACTCGGTAGCGAGGCTAAGCCGAACGAAGTTCGAGCCGAGAGCACAGCGTTATGGGTTGATACTTTCTAAACTCGACCTATTAATAACAATCGATGTCCTTATCGTCTTGATGAAAACGAAGATCCGCATTCGTCATGTTCCTCGTCGCGTATCGTGTGTCTGTGACAGCCTGTAAAATCCGATTGCCTTTTCATCGATTACGCTTTATAATCGATAACTATGAGTACTCATATCAATGCACCTGAGGGGGCGATCGCGGAATCCGTTTTGCTTCCCGGCGATCCGCTTCGGGCAAAGTATATAGCCGAACATTTTTTGGAAAATGCCGCGCGCTATAACGAAGTGCGCAATATGTTCGGCTATACCGGCACGTACAAAGGAAAACGCATATCGGTGCAGGGAACAGGCATGGGGCAGCCTTCGCTTTCGATTTATGTGAACGAACTTTTCCAATTTTACGGCGTTCAAAAAGCGGTCCGCGTCGGTACCTGCGGCGCGATCCAAGCGTCCCTCGCATTGCGCGACACGATCCTCGTAAACGCCGCTTCGTCCGATTCTTCTCTTATGACGCAGCGTTTCGGCAATCTGCATTTTTCCGCATCCGCCGATTTTTCGCTTTTGCTTACGGCCTATGAGAGCGCAAAAAAGCTCGGCATAAAAGTCGCCGTCGGCCCCTGCGCGTCGAGCGATCTTTTTTACGATGAAAACCAAAATTGGAAAACGTGGGCGCGCTACGGCGTGCTCGGTATAGAGATGGAAGCGGCGGAACTGTATACGCTTGCGGCGAAGTTCGGACGGAAAGCGCTCGCGATCCTTACCGTGAGCGATCACATCGTTTCGGGCGGAGAGACGACGGCGGAAGAGAGACAGACGACCTTTGACAATATGATTAGGCTTGCGCTGGAAAGTCTTTTGTAAGCGGCGATTCGGGAGGTAAAGATGAAACCGACATTATTGGTTCTTGCGGCGGGAATGGGAAGCAGATACGGCGGGGTCAAACAGATCGACGCGGTAGGGCTGCACAACGAATGCCTGCTCGACTATGCGACGTACGATGCAAGGGAAGCGGGCTTCGGAAAGGTCGTTTACATTATCAGAAAAGATATCGAACACGATTTCCGCGAACGGCTGTTCGACCGCGTTGCGCGCAATTTCGATGCAACATACGTTTTTCAAACTCACGACAGTCTGCTTACCGAAGAAGAAAAGCGATTGTCTGTAAACCGTAAAAAACCGTGGGGCACGGTACATGCCGTACTCTGCGCAGAAGATGCGATCGCCTCTCCCTTTGCCGTCGTCAACGCGGACGACTACTACGGGAGGTCTGCTTTTAAAACGATCGGCACCTATCTTTCGGGGATCGCAAACGACAGCACCGCCCACGCGATGGTCGGCTATGTGCTCGGCAATACGATGAGCAAAAGCGGTTCCGTTTCCCGCGGCGTCTGCACGGTAAAAGACGGCTGTCTCGATTCCATCGTCGAAAACCTCAAAATCTATTATGAAGGAGAGGGCATCGTAAGCGAAATCGACGGCGAAAAAAAATCGATGACGGGAAAAGAATGGGTAAGTATGAATCTTTTCGGCTTTTCTCCCGCGGCATTCGATTCGTTTAATAAATTCTGGAAAGATTTTATCGCGCACAACGCAGAAAGCGAAAAAGCCGAAGCGCTTCTCCCCGTCGCCGCAGGCGAAATCGTCAAAAGCGGCAAAGGAAGCATCCGCTTTTTTACGTCGGACGAAAATTGGTTCGGCATGACTTATCCCGAAGACAAAGCGATCGTCAAAGCGGAAATCGCGAAAAAGATCGAAGCGGGGTATTATCCTGAAAAATTGTGGGATAAATAAATATACATCTCGAGAAACTCGCCTTCAATGATTTTTGAGATTTCGATGAAGTTATAACTTGCTGTATTATTGCAAGTTATAACTTCGCAGTTTCAAAGTTATCTGTAAATCGTCTCGTCTGTCCTCGAAACTCGTCTGTCACTCGTACGAAAATATCACGTGTTCTTGACAGTCCGCGATACTCGTCTTGACAAAACCCGTAATTTCACTATTATATAATTGTATTGAGAATGACAAAATACGGTGTTTTGTCATTCTGATTTTGACGAGGTACCAATGAAAAAATATGCTTTTTTGTTTCCGGGTCAGGGCGCACAGGAACCCGGCATGATGAAAGACGTGTGCGAATCTTTTCCCGAATCGCGTAAGCTGCTCGATTCCGTTTCATCGATTACCGGCAGAGATATGGCAAAGCTTTTATGGGAAACGGATCAGGCGGAACTGAGCCGCAGCGACAACAGTCAGCTCGCGATCACGTCCGCGTCTCTCATGGTTTCCGAAGCGTTGAAATCGAAGGGTATCGTGCCGTCCGCTGCTATGGGATTCAGCCTCGGCGAATTTCCGGCGCTCGGCATTTCGGGAGTCCTTTCATTTGAAGACCTCATCCGTGTCGTGCAAAAGCGCGGCGAGATAATGCAGCGCGTGTGCGAAGAGATCGCTTCCGCAAATGCAGGTCATGCTCCGGGTATGAGCGCAATCATCGGTTTGCCGCCTAAAAAGGTGCAGGAGATCTGCGGCGGTCTTAAAGATGTGTACGCCGCAAATTTAAACAGTGTCAAACAGACGGTTATCAGCGGTACGGCCGACGGTCTTGCCGCAGCCGAAAAAGCGTGTACCGAAGCGGGCGCGCGGCGTGCGATCAGGCTTTCGGTTGCAGGTCCCTTCCATTGTCCGCTCATGCAAAAAGCCGCCGACGAATTTGAAAAGGCTATCGCTGATGTGAGCTTTGCCGATCCTAAAATCGATTTGTTCAGCAACGTAACCGGAGAAAAAGTCGTCAAAGGAAGCGATGCGAAAAAAAATGCGGTGCTGCATTTGACGAATCCGGTGCGGTGGACTTTGGAAGAAAAAGTGCTCGCCGATGTCATGGATGCGGATCCCGCAAACGAATGGCGCGTACTTGAGCCGGGCGTCGGCAAAGTGCTGAGCGGGCTTTGGCGCGATTCTCCTTTCGGCGAAAAGCGGCCGAGTACACCTGTCAATTCGGCCGAATCGATAGGCGGAGTCGAGTGATGCTGCTTACAGGTAAAAAGGCGCTCGTCACGGGATCGAGCCGCGGCATCGGTCGAAAGATCGTAGAAACTTTTTTGCGCGAAGGCGCGGAAGTGTGGGGTCTCTGCTCGCATCCGTCGGAAGCGAAATCGGAGCTGGAACGGTTCGCCTCATCGCAGGGTACGGCTTTTCACGAACTTGCTGTCGATGCGGGAGATGCCGCCCGCCTTTCGGAAGTCGTTAAAGAAGCGCTTTCGGCTTCCGGGGGATTTGACGTGCTCGTCAATAACGCGGGCATCACGAAGGACGGTCTTTCGTTCCGCATGAAAATCGAAGATTGGCAAAAAGTTCTCGACGTCAATCTCACTGCGGTGTTCGTTGCAACGCAGATCGTTTCAAACGATATGATTCACAAAAAATCCGGTTCGATAATCAATATGTCGAGCATCGTCGGCATACACGGCGGGGCGGGGCAGGTCAACTACAGCGCGAGCAAAGCGGGTCTCATCGGCTATACGAAAAGCCTTGCAAAAGAAGTCGGTTCCCGCGGCGTACGCGTAAACGCCGTAGCGCCCGGCTATATCGAAACGGACATGACAAAGGCGGTGAATGAAAAAGCGCGCGAAGCGTGGGTCGCTCAGATCCCGCTCAAACGCGCGGGGCAAACCGAAGACGTCGCGAACGCGGTGCTGTTTTTGGCAAGCGATCTGTCGGCATACGTTACGGCCCAAGTGCTCGGCGTAGACGGCGGCATGGGTGCATGACGCTCGCGGTTTTAATTTAATAATTATTAATTTCTTGAATGAATAAACAGGAGTTTGCGGTTATGGAAAAGAGGCGTGTTGTTATAACGGGTATGGGAGCTGTTACCCCGATCGGAAATTCGGTTGCGGAAACGTGGGCTGCGGCAAAAGCGGGTAAAAGCGGAGTTGCGCTCATCACGCATTTCGATGCGAGTACGTTTAAGGCGCGATACGCGGGCGAAGTAAAAAACTTCGACGCGACCAAGTATATGAATCCCGAAGCGGCACGCAAAATGGCGCGCTTTTCGCAGTATGCGGTCGCCGCGGCAAAGATGGCGCTCGACGATGCGTCTATCGAAGCGAACAGCGATGTCATCAAAGACGCCGCGATCTTTATGGGCGTCGGTATCGGCGGCTTTGAAGTGAACGAAGAGTGCTGTATCAAATATTCTCAGAGTCCGCAGCACCGTCTGCCGCCTATGACGATCCCCGAACTGATCCCGAACGAAGCGTGCGGTAACATTTCTATGGCTCTCGGCATTCACGGGCCGGCACATACGGTGACGACTGCATGCGCGAGCGGTTCGGACGCACTCGGAGATGCACTCGATTTTATCAGAGGCGGCAGGCGCGATATTTGTCTGGCCGGCGGAGCCGAGAGTACGATCAACGGATTCGGCATCGCGGGCTTTGAAGTGCTCCACGCGCTTTCGACTTCCTTTGCGGACAATCCCGCAGCGGCAAGCCGTCCCTTCGACAAAAAGCGCGAAGGCTTTGTCATGGGCGAGGGCAGCGCGGTATTCGTTCTCGAAGAATACGAACATGCGAAAAAACGCGGAGCGAAGATATACGCCGAACTCGCAGGCTACGGCGGAACGAGCGACGGTTATCACTTGACCGCTCCGAACCCTGACGGCGTTTGGGGAGCGGCGGCTATGACGGAAGCGCTCAAAGACGCGGGTGTAAAGCCGGAAGAAGTGCAGTATTACAATGCGCACGGGACGGCGACGAAAAAGAACGACCCTTGCGAAACGCAGATGCTGAAGATCGCGTTCGGCGAAGAAAACGCGAAAAAGCTGCACATATCGTCGACGAAGAGCATGACCGGACACTGCCTCGGAGCTACCGGTGCAATCGAAGCGATGTTTGCAGTCAAAGCGATCGAAGAAAGTTTTATTCCTCCGACGATCAATCTCGACGAACAGGATGTCGAAGGCGGGTGCGATTTGAATTATACGCCGAACAAAGGCATCGAATGCAAAGTCGACTGTGCGATGAGTTCGACCTTCGGCTTCGGCGGACACAACGGCGTTATCGTACTGAAAAGAATTTAATATTTTCCTTTTTGTAAAACTGAATGGCGGGTTTGAAAACGAACAATATCGCCGAAAGCACGGCGTCAAAATTAATGTTTTCAAACTCGATATTCAGCCTGCAAACGCATTAGGGGGGACTTATGGTTACGAACGATATCGCATCTCTTTTACCGCACCGAAAGCCGTTTTTATTCGTCGACGAAATACTTTCGTGCGATGAAAAAGGCAGTGTAAGTACGCGGAAATTTACCGACGACGATTTCTTTTTTAAGGGACATTTTCCGCAGTATCCCGTCGTGCCCGGCGTTATCCTCGTTGAAACGATGGCGCAGGCGGGAGGAGCGGCGCTCAGCTTTCAAAAGAAATTTCAGGAAGGCAGTTTGTTTTTTCTCGCTACGGTCGATAAAGTAAAGTTTCGAAATCAAGTGCGTCCCGGCGATACGGTGCGCATGGAAATCACGAATCTGCGCGTTTCGGCTCACATGGTAAAACAGTCGGGCAAGGCCTATGTCGGCGACGTTTTGGCTGCGGAAGCCGAATGGATGTGCCTCGTCGGAAGCGAAAGCTCCGTGCAATGACTACAGCAACTTTTATCGATATATAAAAAAAGCAGATAAATCGATCGCATATCGCCGAGCCGAACGATCAGCGTGCGGATGGACTATGGCGGCTGCGCTGAAAATGCGCTATACTTACCGCTGTAGCGGAGGCATACATGAACGTGTTGGTAATCGGCGGCGCCGGATATATCGGCAGCCACGTCGTTAAAGAATTGATGAAGAAAAATCATCGCGTGACCGTTTTCGACAATCTTTCGAGCGGATTGCGCCA
Organism: Treponema sp. Marseille-Q4523; assembly: GCF_016901105.1. NCBI lineage: Bacteria > Pseudomonadati > Spirochaetota > Spirochaetia > Treponematales > Treponemataceae > Treponema > Treponema sp. Marseille-Q4523. Next base: position 6,122 of record NZ_JAFEVM010000025.1, read on the forward strand.
AAATCTTTTTAAAGAAAACGAATTCATATACGGAACGATTTTGATCCCCGGCGATTTGGATGCGGCCTTTGCAAAAGGCTTTGACGCTTTTATCCACTTGGCGGCTTTCAAAGCGGCAGGCGAATCGATGATCGCTCCCGAAAAATATTCTATTAACAATATCAACGGTACGCTCAATATCTTGAACGCAGCCGCCTCTCACGGCTGCAAGCGCATGGTGTTTTCGTCGTCCGCGGCCGTATTCGGAGAGCCGCAGTATCTTCCGATTGACGAAAGCCATCCGAAGCATCCCGAAAATTATTACGGCTATACGAAGCTTTCGATCGAAGAGTTTATGGCGTGGTACGAAAAACTGCGAGGTTTGCGTTTTGCAGCGCTCCGCTATTTCAATGCCGCAGGCTACGACGTCGACGGCGAACTCTCGGGTCTCGAACAAAATCCCGCAAACCTTTTGCCGGTGATCATGGAAGTCGCCTGCGGTATGCGCGAAAAGCTCAAAATATTCGGCAGCGACTACGATACGCGCGACGGAACCTGTATCCGCGATTACGTGCACGTAAGCGATTTGGCCGCCGCACACGTAAAAGCGCTCGAATACATCGCAGAGCACGACGAAAGCATTTCGGTAAATCTCGGAAGTGAAAAAGGCACGACGGTGACGGAGATGGTCGAAGCCGCGCGGCGCATCACAGGCCGCCCGATCCCTGCCGACTATGTCGCTCGCCGTGCAGGAGATCCCGCATCCCTCGTTGCGACGAGCAAATATGCGTACGAAAAACTCGGCTGGAAAGCGCGGTATTCCGATACGGATACGCTCGTCCGCACGACGTGGAACGCGTATCAAAAATACAATGCACAATAGTATTGCGCTGTGAGGTAAAAAAATGGATAAAGATACGAAACAAAAACTCTTCGATTATATTGCATCTTCGAAACGCGATATCGTCGCGCTCGAAACGCTTTTGACAAGCCATCCCGCCCTCGCTCCGGAAAACGGCGGACAGGGCGAAATCGAAAAATGCGAAGCGCTTATCGCGTGGCTGCGTGAACAAGGGTTTACGAATATCGAACGCTGCGATGCGCCCGATCCGCGCGTTGCAAGCGGCATACGACCGAACGCCGTCGTAACGCTTCCCGGCAAATCGGACGATTTTTCGGTGTGGGTTATGGCGCATTTGGATGTCGTACCCGTCGGCGAAAAATCGCTGTGGCATTCCGATCCGTGGAAAGTCGTCGAAAAAGACGGCAAGCTCTACGGGCGCGGCGTCGAAGACAATCAGCAGGGGCTCACGTCCGGCGTCTTTGCCGCCCTCGCGTATATGAAGTGCGGTATCATGCCCGAACACACGGTCAAACTTTTGTTTATGGCCGACGAAGAAGTGGGCAGCGAATACGGCATAAAATATTTATTAAAAGCGCACAAACTTTTCCGCAAAGACGATATCATTATCATTCCCGACGGCGGAGACGCAAAGGGCGAAACGATCGAAGTCGCCGAAAAAAATATTTTATGGCTCCGCTTCCGCGTAACGGGCAAACAGACGCACGGCTCGCGTCCCGACACCGGATGCAACGCCTGTCTTGCCTCCGATGCCCTTGCGCTTTCGCTCCACGATATGAAAGACGTGTTCGACAAACGCGATCCGCTTTTTACGCCCGACTGTTCGACCTTTGAGCCGACGATGAGGATGCAAAACGTAGCCGGCATCAATATCATTCCGGGAGAAGACGTGTTCTGCATGGACTGCAGGATCATCCCGTGCTATACGCTCAAAGAAGTGTACGCTGAAGTCGATAAGCGCTGCAAAGCGATAGAAAAAAAATACGGCGTAAAAATCGAATATACGATGCCGCAGGCAGGTGAATCGCCGGCAACTCCCGTCGACGCTCCCGTCGTGCAAAAGCTTTCCGAAGCGCTCAAAGCGGTGCACGGAAAAACCGCTCGGACGATCGGCATCGGAGGAGGCACCGTCGCAGCTCCGCTCCGGGAGCTCGGCTACAACGCCGCCGTATGGAGCACGCTAGACGACATGGCTCATCAAGGCGATGAATATTGCATTCTCGACAATATCGTTTCCGATGCACAGACGCTCGCATTTTTGTTCGGCGCATAAACGGCACGAAGATGCGATATCGCGAAAGTGTTATATACGAAAAAAATTAAGGGGCTGTCCTTTGTGAAGTTTTAACACCTTCCGGGACAGCCCCTTTTTCAACGGTTTCGCGTACCGATGATTAAAAAACTTATATGGGGAGCCGGTAGGTCGCACCGATGCTCGTCATAAAGATCTGCTTGTTGAGTTCGGTTTTTACGGCTCCGTCTTTGATATAATAATCCTGCTTAAAGTACTGTATGTACAAGAGGCCGAGCGTAAGCGTGAGGTTGTCGATAGGGCGGTATTCGACGCCGGTACCGATCGCGAGGCTGTCCAACACGGGGCTGAAAGCGCTGTTTACCGCTTTCTTTGTTCCCTGGTTGCCGTAGGACAGTCCTAAACTCGCCGTCACCTTATCGTTGATGTCGTAATCGGCTCCCGTCGCCAATTCCCACGAATCTTTGTAGTCTGATTTTCCGAGTACCGAATTGAGCTGTGCAAAGGAGTTGAAGTAGTAGTTAAAGCTTGCAGATACGTACAGCGGTTTCAGCACTTGGTAGCCCGCACCCATGTTCAGCGCCGCAGGCAAATCGGTATGGAATTTTTTACCGTTTACAACACCGATTGTAGACGCCACATTCCCTTTCGCGTTTTTTACTTCGTACTTCATATCGGAATGGAGCTGAAATTGTGTTGAGAGCGTGAGGGCGGGGAAGGGACGTACATCGATGCCGAACACGCCGCCGACGCCGAAAGCGCTTGCATCGTAGCTGATTTTATTTCCGCCGTTAGCACCGATAAAAACCGCATCATCGACTTTTAATTCCATTGTCTGAGTTGCCTGGAGCAGGCGCAGCGCGCCGGAAAAGGAGATAAAGTTTTTCAGGCAGTACGTAAATCCGATCTGCTCGCCGTAGGTCATGGACGAAATATCAAGCGAATGATCTTTCGGCTGGCTGCCGGGTAGACCGAGCAATGGAATACTTGTTACCGTTGTACCGTCTTTATACGAAAGTTTTCCGCCGCCGGCGTAGATGCCGAAATTTCCGAATACGGCAAAGGGTCCGTGTTTGTATACGATGTCGACGTTCGGGTAGAGCCATACGGCCGTCTTATCGCTGAAATCTTTTTTGTCTACGATATCAGGAGGGACTGCATTTGCAGGAAACGAGTTCGTGTATTTTTTAAATACGAATTGATTGCCCGCATCGAAGTACAAGCCGTCTTCCAAAAAGCCCGTACCCGCGATATTGTAAAAGACCGCTTCGGGGCGCTTCGTTTCCGCATTGCGGCTCGGATTTCGCAAGTATCCGGGATTCATATTCGTTTTGTTTTCAACACCGTTGGCAAAAGCCGCGGCTCCGACGACTGCAGCGACGAGCGCTGCGACGATGATCGATCTCTTCATGTTAACTCCTTGTTGTGTGAAGAATATAAAGACGGAAAAAGTGTAATTCTGGCGATAGTACGATGAGGTTTTGCATTGTTCTGTCGTACGATATCCATAGCAGATAACATTGATAATTTACTGTATTCCAAATCAAATGCCGTGTCAATCGTGCGAAACGATTTTGCGTATACGCACGAACATCGGATTTACCGTTTCGAATCTTTCGAATAGAGCCTGAGCGGCGCGGGTGCCCGAAAGTAAGCTTTGAAAACGGCGCAGGCTTCTTCGCGCGAAATATCGTCGATGATTTCGTAGGAGGCGAGATAGGTCTGCGCGTCGGTGAGCGCGTCTCCGCTTTCCGCCGCTTCGAGCCCTTCATGCATGAGGAGCGCCGTGCCGCGGTTTGTCTGCGTAGGCGAAAGCTCTTCCAGCACCCGGATGTTTTGTATTTCCGCTTTGACGCGCGCGAAGGTCGCATCGTCTTCGATTTCCGCGCCGAACGCCGCGATCGTTTCGGCGTAGCGTTTATCGATCGCATCGGTACGCCCGGCATGGGTAAAAGTGATGACGGCCGCCTGCATCGCATGTGTCGCTCCGTCCGTATGTACGGCGATATCCGCTGAGAGAGAGGCGGCATTTTTTCGAAGGCGATTTCGAAGCGCTGAAAGGAGCGCATTGAATATCGTTCGCTCTCTCGCATCGGTCGGAGACGGAAGCCAATACTGCACGGGATCGGAAAAATCCTTTGTCGGAACGAGCGTTTCGGGGCGGGGGCCCGCATCTTTTGCCGGCGTGTCGGTCAAAAAAAGATGGCGAAGTGCTACGGAAATCCGCTTGCCCTTTTCGTCGCTCGGAAAGACGGGGGTGGAGACTGCAGTCTTCGCTTTTTCGCGCGGCGTCTGCGGGGCGAGCATACCGAGAGAAGATGAGAGCGTATCGCGTATGATAAGGGGGGCGAAGCGGCCTGCAATGATGATCGTATAACGGCTCGCGTCGAGGAGCGACGGATAAGAGGCAAGTACATCGGCATACTGCGTATGCTCGAGGATATCGCTGTTGCTGTCGAACACCGCCGTGTACGGTGTACCGGGAAATAGTTCGGCGACGGCGCGGCTGTATAATTGATGAGCGGTGTTTCCGTCGCGCAGGCGCTTTTGCGAGCGCGCGTTGTACACAAGTCCGTCCGCTTGGGCGGGCCGTATGTCGCCGTAGATGAGCGCGCGCGATATGCACGGCATGATGACGCTCATATCGTCGGCAAAGCTTTCGATCGAAATCGTTCCGCTCGTTAAATCGATTTCCGCGCGGACGGAAGGCGTACCGTCGATCGTGCCGAGCGCTCTTTGCGTATCGATTTCTTTTTGGATATTGTCGGCGAGCGCATAGATGAGGAGCGAAAAAAAGCCGGGCTTCGACGCGGAACCGAGTTCTCCGCCGCTTACGGAAAGCATGACGAGGGCGGACGGCGAAGACGCGTTTTGTTTGCATACGACGGGGATGCCATTTGTAAGTGTAAACGACGAAAAGGCCGCACGGTTTTTCGCCCTGTAAAACGCTGCGGCGGAAACGTCGTCGGACGGCTCTTCCGCTTTTTCTTCGGCGAGATTTTCATCCGTTATGTTTTTGTACAATTCCTGCGTATACCACGATCCGTTTTTTTGCGTTACCGATTCATAGCCGGCATGTGCAAAAGCTTTTGCAAAGCGTTTGTAGACGCTGCTGTTGACGAGCACGAACACGAACGGCTCTTCGCTCGCATAGTCGGTTTCAAATGCCGCGGCGTCGAAATTGATGATATCGTCGGCGGCGTCGAAAATCTGCGAAACGAACGGTTCCGTTTTTTGCCCCGTACGATCGGATGCCCACTGTTCGGAAAGCGCGTTCATAAGGGATGCCGCATTACCGAATCGCATGCGATATTCTGCTGCGAGGTTTTGTTGTGCGCGCATGAGTTCCGCGCTCGATAAAGAACGAGGGGCATCTTTTACGCACGCGATAAAGGCGGCAGCCTGTTTGTCGGGAGACGTTTTCGATTTTTCGAAGAGCGATTGAAAGACGAGTCGCACTTCTCCGTTTTTATGCATTGAGGCGGCATCGATATAGTCTGACGAGCGGATACCGAGTTCTTTGCGCGACAGTACGGCCGATTTGAACGACGATGAGCGAAAGTTGAACGCTTCCGCCGCCATATCCGCCTGCGCCGCCGAAAGGGATGTATACTGCACGACGATCTGCGTCAAGTCGGATGAAAAGAGCGGGTCGCTGATGACGAATTTCCGCTTTTGTGTTTTGCGAGAAGCGGTTTCGGAAGCGGTTTTTGTCTGCGCGGGAACGACGACACCTGCAGGCCATGCGCCGAATGTCTTTTCCGCGGCTTTGAGCGCCGCTTCTTTTCGTATACCGCCGCTTATAAAGAGCGCGCTGTTCTGCGGCACATAGTAAGATCGGGCTATATGCATGAGGATCGAACGGACACCTGCGAGCGGCGTTTTCGTAAACAGAGCCGGGTAAACTCCCGAATCCCGTTTCCACGGGGCTGCAGCATAGATGCGCGCGTCTATGCTTGCGTTGATAAATCCCGCAGTGCTGAACGAATAATTCATCACTTCGCTTTTGAGCGCGGTAAATTGCGCCACTATGTTCGCATCGCTGAACGACGGGGAAAACGCGCAGTACGCAAGTTCGGAAAGCGCTTTTTCGATTTCACCCGGTGCGATCGTCACAACGCAGCGCACCGCATCCGCATCGCACGAAATCTTTGCCGAGTCGAGGATCCAATCGTCCTCCTGTTCGGGATACGAAGCTTTGCCCGCTTCCGCAAAGAGCCGCGTATAGAGCGGAAAAAATCCCGCCGTTTTCGGCGTCTGCTCTCTTGTGCCCGCCTTTACCGCGTATTCGATTCTGATCGGGGCGGCTGCGAAGTCTTCGAGTACGAACACTTGCATACCGTTTTGGAGCGTGTATTCGGCAAAGCCCCGGAGAATGCCTGCTTCATCGCCTGCAGCCGAAAAAATGCAAACGGCAAAAAGCAAAGTATAAATCTGCGCGCGCAATATTCGTCGAAACGTCATGGGAGCAGTATAGCGTAAAATATATTTTTTGACACGGATGGTCGGGATACGTGCCGTGTACGGTTTGACAAAGCGCCGTCTACGTATATACAATAAAAACAATTATGGTACAGGTAACGTATACGGATAAGCGATCGTTCTCCGTTCCGTCCGAGCTTACGGCGGGAAAGCGGGGTCTTACGAAAGAAGAAATCGAAGCGCTTGAAAAAAATCATAATACATCCGACGATCCTTTGTGGCAAAATTTTTACGTCGATGCCGAATGTTTTGATGCCTCTCTCATACGCGATTCGTCGTTTTCCGGTTTTATCGTCTTGGGAAAGCTCAAGCGCGCAATGCTTAAGTATCACGACCTCGAACTCGAAGAAGGTATCTACAATTCCAAATTGATAAACGCCGCGACCGGCGACGACAATGCGATCCGGAACGTCGCGTATTTTGAAAATTATCGGCTCGGAAAAAACGTCATGCTGTTCAATATACAGGAGATGAGCTGTACGCCGCATTCGAAATTCGGTGAAGGGATTTTAAAAAAGGACGAGCCTGAAGAAAACCGTATATGGATCGGAGTCGCAAACGAAAACGGCGGCAGGGAAGTGCTTCCGTTTAAAAGCATGATCCCCGCCGACGCGTATCTGTGGTCGCGCTATCGCGAAGACGGCGCCCTTATGAAACGCTTTGTCGCGCTCACGGAAAAAGGCACCGCAAGCGAAGAAGCGACATACGGAATTATTAAAAACAACGCCGTCATAAAAAATACGACGCTTTTAAAAGATGCCGAAATCGGAGAATGCGCGTACATAAAAGGCGCGTTCAAATTAAAAAACATCACGGTATTGTCCTCAGAAGCGGAACCGTCGCAGATCGGAGAAGGCGTCGAAATGGTAAACGGCATCATGGGATACGGAAGCCGCGTTTTTTATCAGGCGGTGGCGGTGCGCTTTGTTATCGGCAAAAACTGCCAGCTCAAATACGGCGCGCGGCTTTTGAATTCGGTGCTCGGAGACAATTCGACCGTGTCGTGCTGCGAAATTCTTAACAATTTACTATTTCCGTTTCACGAACAGCACCATAATTCGTCCTTTCTCATCGCGTCGACTATTATGGGACAGTCGAATATCGCATCGGGCGCGACGATCGGCAGCAATCACAATTCGCGCAGTCCCGACGGCGAGCTCGTCGCTTCGCGCGGATTTTGGCCTTCTCTTTCGAGCGATTTTAAACACAACAGCCGATTCGCGTCGTTCGTGCTCGTCGCAAAGGGGTCATATCAATACGAACTGGATATCCCGTACCCGTTTTCGCTCGTCGCGCTCGGAGAAAACGGAGACAGAAGCGTACGCATTTTTCCGGCGTGGTGGTTTATGTACGATATGTTTGCCCTCGTTCGAAACCGCTACAAATTCAAAAAGCGCGATAAGCGGGTCGTGCCGCTGCAGCACATTGAAACCGATCCCTTTGCACCCGATACGATGCAGGAAATTATGAGGGCACTCGATCGCATCGTTCGTTTGACGGCGAAAGAACGGATGCATTCTTCCGAACGGACGGACGTGAAAGAAGAGGCGGAAGACGACGGTGTGAACGAGGGCGGAGATCATTCGTCTGCAGACGGGCACGGTGCGGATGGCGACGTTGCGAGAGGCGTGATCGAAGCGGCAAGGATCGAAGAAGCGAAAGCGTTTTTTGAAAAAAATCCCGACGCCGATTTTACCCTTTCCGACGCGCAGTGCCAGAAAAGATACGGTGCGACGATATTTCGTCCGGCGTATGCGTATCACCAATACCGAAAAATTATTAAATATTTTGCCGCAAAAACGATAATCGAATATTGCGATGAAAACGATATCGCCTCCGTTTCTCCCGCTGTCCTTGCGGAAATTGCGCGGCATCCGCTGTACACCGAGTGGCTCAACGCGGGCGGACAGATCATCCCGCTCGAAAAAATCGATGAGCTGCGTGAAAAGGTAAAGGGCGGGGAGATTTCGAGTTGGGAAAAAGTGCACGCCTTTTACGATGCGTGTGCGGCTTCCTACCTCACCGACAAAACGCGCTATGCACTCTATCTTTTGGAATGCGTCTACGGCATTCCCTTTGAACGATGTACGGATGCGCAGTACCGCAACCTCGTCGAAAGCGTCGCTGCCGTTTCAAACGATATGTATGCGCTGTCGGTGTCGTCGCGTGAAAAGGATTATACCGATTATTACCGCAAGATGACCTACCGAAGCCGCGAAGAAATGGACGCGGTACTCGGCACGATCGACAGAGATGACTTTTTAACGATGCTGAAAGACGATACGGAGCGATTTAATAAAAAATTGCTCCGCGTATTCACGGTTTAAAACCGTCAGCGCCCCATCGCGTTTTTAATGCCGGTAAGGAGCTCCGAGTATTCGGTGTATGCCGGCAGAGAAGGATTATCCTTAATAATCTGCTCCGTCGATTTGAATAAAAATCCCGCTTTGGAAGCTTTGATCATCGCGAGGTCGTTAAACGAATCTCCCGCCGCGATCGTTTCGAAGCCGACCGACTGCAGCGCTTTTACCGTCGAAAGTTTGCTTTCGGGGCAGCGCATTTTGTAACCGGTGATCTTTCCGCTTGCATCGTGTTCCAGCGTATTGCAGAAAATCGTCGGACGACCGAGCTTTTCCATAAGCGGAGCGGCAAACTGCTCGAAAGTATCGCTCAAGATGAGCACTTGCGTAAACGAACGCAGTTCGTCGAGAAAATCTTTTGCGCCGGGCATCGGGTCGATTTTTTTAATCGTTTCGCGGATTTCGTTCAAACCGAGATTGTGTTTGTCGAGGATATCGATCCGGTAGCGCATCAGCGTATCGTAGTTCGGTTCGTCGCGCGTCGTGCGCCGCAGTTCGGGAATACCGGTCGCTTCGCTGAACGCGATCCATATTTCGGGGACGAGCACGCCCTCAAGGTCAAGACAAGTGATAAACATACGATTATTATATCGCATACGACCGTTTTGTGAAAGAGTGCGTGCGACTGAGTGCGGATGCCCCCCGGTCGATCTGCCGGCACTCGCCTTTTACTGTGCACAAAAGTAGACAGCTTGTGCCCACCGCACATTGCCGCAGTATAAAAAAGTATACAGTGTCTTATTTTATTTTCGTCGAAAAATATCGTTTTCTTTATTGTCGGTATTTAATTTATTGTAATACAACAAATTAAAAGGTTTAATAAAAAATCGAGAGAATAAATTACTTGGTATGATATTTGCATATAAATAATCGAGAGTTCGGCTTTTTATAAAATATATCGGAGTGAGGCGAATACCGACGGTTGAGAAGGGGCGGCCGTTCGGCTATATGAACGGTTTTTTACGATGGAGCACATGTATGAAAAAACAAATTGATACCGTTTATGCTCTGTACCTCAATGAAGTCAAAAACTACCGCCTGCTTACGGCGGAAGAAGAAAAAGCGCTGTTGGAAAAGATCGACGCGGGTGACGAAGATGCGCGCAAACGCTTTATCAATTCGAACCTGCGCCTCGTCATCAGCATTGCCGGCCGCTTTGCGGATTCGAATATCCCCTTTATGGATTTGATACAGGAAGGCAATATCGGTTTGATGACCGCCCTTTCCAAATTCAAAACTTCGTTTCATACGCGTTTTTCGACGTACGCGTACCCGTGGATTCTGCAATATATGCAGCGCTACGTTCACACAAAATCGACGGATATCTATATCCCCGACAACAAGATCGATTTGTTTCGAAAAGTAAACGAAGCGCGCTCGGAGCTTTTTGCAAAAAACGGTTTTGTGCCGTCCGACGGGGACATCGCGCGTGTTTTGAACGTCGAAGAAAAAGTTGTGCGCGACATCACCGTCATGCCGTGGAACGTCGTAAGCCTTGATGCTCCGTGCAGCGAATACGACGAAGCCGCTTTCGGCGACAGTATACCCGATACGAGTGCGGGACCGGAAGAGACTGCGATCGGCAGGATATTAAAACAGGAAGTCCGCGCGTTCATCGATACGCTCCCGAAAGAAGAGGGCAGCGTCATGTGCTGCCGTTACGATTTCGACGGCATGGGGCAGCGGACATTATTTGAAACGAGCGAGCTGCTCGGCGTATCTTCGGAAACCGTACGCAAAGCCGAAATACGTGCCCTGCGTTTTATAAAAGAAAACGCGAGCGCTTTCGGTGAAGCGGAAGAGGAGACGCTGACGGCATAAACATACCGCATAGAGGACATCGGAGACAGAGAGAGTGATAGCCGCTGCAGAGTTGTACGGGTGCTTTGCGGCGGCTTTTTTATTCGTGCGGCGGCGGTAAGCGGTCGATATTGCCGCACAACTGGACGGAACTTTACATTTTATTCATAATGTAACCGACTCAGGAGAAATTATGCGCAAATCGATTATCGTGCTTGCGGCGTTTTGTTCGGCGTTTTCCGTATTCGCTCAAAAAACCTTTACGGTTTCCGAATTTAAATCCTATGTCGAAAATTATAAAATTTCGCCCGATGCCGCCGTCGAAACCGTTTCAATAAAAATAAAAGATGTGCTCTCTTCCGAAACGCAGAACAGTTTGGTGCAGGTGACGTGGAAAACCGAAAATCCTCAAAACCTGTATTTCGATTTGGATCTGTCGGAATGCACGTACGCAGGCGACGATTGCATCCTCGATTTTTTTCACATCAGAAAGGTACGCAGCTGCGTGTTGCCGTTAACTACAAAACGTCTTCGTTATTTTGACTGCACGCAGCTCGAAGCGATAACCCTTCCCGAAGGGCTTGAAGTAATCCAACGTAACGCATTTTTCGACGTGCCTTCGTTAAAACGCATAGAAATTCCTGCGAGCGTGCGCTACGTCGGGGCATGCGCTTTCGGCGATTGCTCTTCGCTCGAATACATAATAATCGATAAAAATGCGAATACCGAAAAGTGGTCGCTTGCATGGAACGCGTGGAATGATGCAAAAATCGTTTATTCGGACGAAAAAGATTTTTCCGATAAAAACGATGAGCCGCCTGCAGCGGAAAGGGGTACCGTCGTTTTCGAGCATGACAGTTATTACCTGTACTCCGATATCGCTTATACGATAACGCTTGCGGAACAGCCTAAGAAAACGCAAAAGGCGAACATATTCGTATACGATGCCCATAACGGCGGCGAGCTGATGGGTACGCTTCCTATCAAAATCAAAAAAAATCAAACAGTCTATACTTTTTCCGGCGTTTCGACACAACGCTTCGAGCTTGCGGAAACCGATTTATACAATGCGATATTGAGCGAGAGCAATCAGTATTGGGCAAAAATGAAATTTGTCCTCGTATTAAAAAACGGCGATAGAATCGATTTGGCGGGTTCCGCTCAGTGTTATGCGACAGTACCGGTAGATTTTTTTTAGTGATATTTTTTCGATAAGGGACAAATTCGATATATAGCAAATATAGAGCAAATTCGATGTTGACATAAAATCGTCACTTCTATATACTTACAAAACGCGTTTGCCCTTGTAGCTCAGTCGGTAGAGCGCAACCATGGTAAGGTTGAGGTCTGCAGTTCGATTCTGCACGGGGGCTCGAACAGTCGAAATTGCTGTTTAATCAGAGGATATCATTATGGCGAGTAAAAAGAAAGGTGCTGTTGAAATCATTGCGCTGCAGTGCACGGAATGCAAACGAAAAAATTATACGACGATGAAAAACCGCAAAAATACGCAGGGTAAGCTTGAATTGAGCAAATACTGCCCCTTCGATCGTAAGCATACCGTCCATAAAGAGACAAAAGTAAAATAGCACGCCTCCGATTACGCGCGGCTTTGCGTTTGATCGGTGCGTTCTGTCCGTATTCGTAAGATCTTGTTTTACGAATGCGGTTTTATATATTCGATGCTTGCGGCGATCCGTACGCATCGATAATTTAGGCCAGTAGCTCAGCTGGTAGAGTTGCGGTCTCCAAAACCGCCTGTCGTGGGTTCGAATCCTGCCTGGCCTGTCATTTTTAGCGGGGGTACTATGTCAAAGGTTATTCAATTTTTTCGAGAAAGTAAAGCCGAACTTAAAAAAGTCGTTTGGCCGTCCCGTGACGACGTCGTCTCTTCCGTAATCGTAGTTATCGTTTCGACCTTTGTTGTCGCCGTTATACTCGGTTTGCTCGATTTGGGATTTACCGCCGCGTTCCGCGCGATCATGAGATAGGAAAGCGCTGCATGGCAAAGAATTGGTACATTCTGCACACCTATACGGGGTATGAGCAGAAGATCGAGCGGACGATCAGGTTGCTGCTCGAGTCGAAAGACATAGATCCCGCTGTCGTCACCGACGTCAAAGTTCCCGTCGAAGAGATCATCGAAGTAAAAGACGGCAAACACCATTCGCGAAAAAATAAATTTTTGCCCGGCTACATCATGCTTGAAATGGATTTGCCCGAACTCGATTGGAAAAAGACTTGTACGGCGATCCGCCGTATCCAAGGTGTGACGGGTTTTGTCGGAACGAATCCGAGCGATCGTCCGCGTCCCATTTCCGCAGATGAAGCGAAAAACCTTTTGCAAAAGTCCGGCGCGATAAAGGGCGAAAAGCCCGTGCGCGTCAAGCAGTCGTACGCCGTCGGCGACAAAGTGAAGATCATCGACGGTCCTTTCGCAACGTTCAGCGGGGACATCGACGAAGTGAATACGGAAAAAGACAGGCTTCGCGTTACGGTGCAGATTTTCGGTCGCGCGACGCCCGTCGAAGTCAGCCTCATGCAGGTTGAAAAGATCTAGATACGATAGAGTTCGGAATCAGGATCCGTGCCCTAAAAAGCGCGGACAAAATCTTTCCGCCGCACGTTCGGTCGGAGAGAGCATACCTGTTTTGGGAGAAGCGTCGGTCCGTCGGACATACGCGCTTCGCTAGGGATGCCGCATGCGGCACACCCATACCAATATAAGGAGTTCATTATGGCTGGAAAAAAGGTTACGGCTGTCATTAAACTGCAGTGCCCTGCAGGATCTGCGACGCCGGCGCCCCCGATCGGTCCCGCGTTGGGTCCGCACGGAGTGAGCGCGCCGAAATTTGTCCAAGAATTCAACGACAGAACGAAAAAGATGGAAAAGGGACTCGTCATCCCCGTCGTTCTTACCGTCTATCAGGACAAATCCTACACGTTTATCTTAAAGACCCCGCCCGCCGCCGTCCTCATCAAAAAGGCGCTCAAGCTGGAAAAGGGTTCGGGAAATCCGCTCCGCGACAAAGTCGGAAAGCTTTCTCAAAAGGATCTCGAAGAGATCGCCAAGACGAAGATGCCCGACGTCAACGCGAACGATATCGAAGCGGCAAAAAAAATTGTCGCCGGTACTGCACGCAGTATGGGCGTCGATGTGGAGGTATGATATGAAGCGTGGAAAAAAATATCGCGCGTCTGCAGCAAAATACGATCTTACGAAAAAATACCTCGTCGCCGACGCGTGCAAAATGGTACAGGATATGAAATATGCCGCTTTCGATGAAACGGTCGAAGCGCATATTTCCCTCAAACTCGGCAAAAACGCAAGCGTCCGCGATACGCTCGTCTTTCCGAATCAGTTTACCGCTGAAAAGAAAGTGCTCGTCTTTTGCAAAGACGACCGCGCAAAAGAAGCGCTCGATGCGGGTGCAACTTACGCCGGAGCGGACGAATATATTCAAAAGGTAAAAGACGGCTGGCTCGATTTCGATATAGCCGTTGCCACTCCCGATATGATGAAAGACGTCGGCCGCCTCGGTATGGTGCTCGGACGCAAAGGTCTTATGCCGAACCCGAAGACGGGAACGGTTACGAACGACATCGTTCACGCGATCGGAGAACTCAAAAAAGGACGTACCGAATTCCGCGCGGATAAAGGCGGCGTCATCCACATTGCGGTCGGCAAAGTGTCGATGGATCCCGGCAAAGTCGCGGAAAACGTCGATGTGCTCTTAAGCGAAGTGCGCCGCCGTAAACCGGTCGATGCGAAATCAGGCTATATTTCGACCGTTTCCGTGAGCTCTACGATGGGACCCGGCGTATGGATCGACTATAAGGAAGGAGAATAATCATGGCCGTCAAAGCAAAAAAAATACAGCCTGCAAAAACGGCTGCGATCGAAAAAGCGAAAAAGACATTTGCCGATTACAACGACTTCATTTTCGCCGATTACCGCGGTATGACGGTCGAGCAGATCACACAGCTTCGCAGAAAACTCCGCGAACAGAGTGCCGTCCTCAAAGTCGTCAAAAACAATTTTGCGCGCATCGCCTTTGCGGATATGAAAATCGACAACGTTGCCGATTACCTTAAAGGGCCGACCGTCGTCGCGATGGTAAAAGAAGATTCGAACGAAGTCGCAAAGACGCTGTTCGACTTTACGAAAGACGCGCCGACTTTAAACGTCAAAGGCGGCTTTATCGGCAAAGAGATTTACGATGCGGCGAAGATTTCGGAATTTTCGAAGATTCCGGGCAAAAAGACGCTCATCGCGATGCTCATGTCCGCAATCAACGGACCTGCCCGCCAGCTCGCAGCGACGCTGCAGGCGTACGTCGACAAAAAAGCGGCAGGAGGAGATGCTTCACCGGATGCTCCGAAATCCGATGCGGCAGCCGAAGCTCCGAAAGCGGAAGAAGCTCCCGCAGTTGATGCGGCTCCGGCCGAAAAACCTGCTGAGGGCGCACCTGCAGCCGATGCTCCGAAAGCGGAAGCCGCTCCCGAAGCGTAACGATTTTCCGGTATGCACCGGATTTCGATGGCGCGTTTCGTGCGTACAAGGTGTATACGGGGGCTGCGTTCTGCAGAATCCCCGCACTGTGTGTATAAACTGCGGTCAGGCTTCATTGCTGTCGACTGTCCGCATAGAAACCGGTCGTCTTTTTAAGAAGACAAAGCCGGAATCGCTCCGTACGGAGCGAATAATTATTATTTTTTAGGAGAAGATAATATGGCAGCACTTACGAATGAAGAGATTCTCGACGCGATTGCGAACATGACGGTTCAGCAGGCAGCCGACCTCGTCAAAGCGATGGAAGAAAAATTCGGCGTTACGGCGGCGGCACCCGTAGCCGTTGCGGTTGCTCCCGGCGCGGCAGGCGGAGCGGCGGACGAAGAGCAGAGCGACTTTACGATCACGCTCGAAAAATTCGATCCGGCGAAAAAGATTCCGGTTATCAAAGCGATCCGCGAAATCACGGGACTGGGCTTGGGAGAAGCGAAGACGCTCGTCGAAGGCGCTCCGAAAGTCGTCAAAGAAGGCGTCAGCAAAGCGGATGCCGACAAGATCATCGCGCAGCTCACGGAAGCCGGCGGTACCGCAAGCAAAAAATAAGCAATTTGCATCTGACGGAAGCCTTGAAAAATCGATTTTTTTGAGGCTTCCGTATGGAAACGAGGCCGTTCGAAGATTTCGGTTTTCGGGTGGTTTTCTCGATTTTCCGAACGGTTAAACGAAACGCTGAAATAGCGCGTC
Source organism: Treponema sp. Marseille-Q4523 (assembly GCF_016901105.1). Taxonomy (NCBI): domain Bacteria; kingdom Pseudomonadati; phylum Spirochaetota; class Spirochaetia; order Treponematales; family Treponemataceae; genus Treponema; species Treponema sp. Marseille-Q4523. The sequence goes on from NZ_JAFEVM010000025.1 coordinate 22,114, forward strand.
TCGTTTAACTTCGAGTTTTCTTGCAGGAAACTCGACTATATACGCGTGCGCAATCGCGCACCAATTGCACAGCTCCTAAATCTGAAGATTTACTCGCTGTGCAATTTTAAGGAACGATCGCATAGTAAATTAAGGAAACTGTTCAAGAACTGAAATTTTTGAACAGCTTAGGAATCGAAGCGCGCTCAAATGTATCCTGTGCGCTTTTCTGCCGTTTCGCGGCAAACCCGCCGTTTCCGAGTCAACACGGAAACACGAGGCGCCTTTCGTGCTGAGGAGAGTTTCTCCTTGTAGCGGAAGAACGCCCGACTGCACATAGAGGAACCAGATGTTCGCAAAAACCCGAACGATCGACCGCCGCTACATCGGCAAAGACATCCGCAATTTCATGGACGTGCCCGATCTCATTTCGATCCAGACTTCGTCGTATGAAAGTTTTCTTCAAGCAAATAAAATTAAAAATCATGAAAAGCCGCTCGAACAGGGACTGCAGGAAGTGTTTACGTCCGTGTTTCCGATCGAAAGCCCGAACGGCGATATGAACCTCGAATTCGATTCATATGAACTCGATTTCGACAATATTAAATTTTCCGAACTCGAATGCAAGCAAAAGGGTTTAACCTATGCCGTACCGTTGAAAGCGGTCATCAAGCTCGTGTTTCTCCAGACGGGAACCATTTTGCAAAAAGACATATACATGGGCGACATCCCGCTCATGACGGACAGGGGCACCTTTATCATAAACGGAGCCGAACGCGTCGTCGTTTCACAGATCCACAGGTCGCCGGGTGTCATCTTTTGCCACGACAAGGGCGTCTATTCGAGCCGCATCATCCCGTATCGCGGTTCGTGGCTCGAATTCGAAATCGACCAAAAAAAAGAATTGATCTTTGCAAAAATCGACCGCAAAAAGAAAATCCTCGGTACGATTTTATTGCGTGCGCTCGGCTACAATACGCGCGAGCAGATCATCCGCTGTTTTTATACGACGGAAGAAGTGCCGGTAAAGAGCGATAACGCTTCCCGAGAAAAGCTCGTCGATAGGGTACTTGCGAGCGCGGTTATCCTGCGCGACAAAGATACGAACGAAGAAAAGCGCCTGTTCAATGCCGGCATCCGGTTGCACCCGCACGAAATCGACGATCTCATCGCAAACGGCGTAAGCAAAATCGTCGTCATCAAATTCGATACGAGGGGCAAGGGTGCCGACGAAAAAAACGAATCGCTTAATTCGCAGATGATCATCAACTGCTTTGAGCGTGAAGAAGTGCGCTACGTCAAAGAAGGTTCCGTCGATATGGAGCCGACGAAAGAGGATGCGCTTTCCGCCGTGTACCAGATACTCATGCCGGGAGAACCGATCACCGTCGAAGCCGCCGAAAAAGATTTGGCGTCCATGTTCTTTTCCGAACGCCGCTACGATTTGGGAAGAGTCGGCCGCTATAAGCTCAACAAAAAATTCGACTACAAAGACGACGTCGAAGACTTTACGCTTATCCGCGAAGACGTTATCCAGACGATGAAGTACCTTATTAAAGTATACATCGGCGACGAGCAGATAGACGATATCGACCATCTCGGAAACCGGCGCATCCGTTCCGTCGGCGAACTCATGACGAATCAACTGAAGACGGCGTTCAATCGCATGGAACGCATAGCAAAAGAACGCATGAGCTTAAAAGAAACGGAAACGATGAAGCCTCAGGATTTGATTTCGATCAAACCGATCGTTGCATCCGTCAAAGAATTTTTCGGCTCGTCGCAGCTTTCGCAGTTTATGGATCAAGTCAATCCGCTTGCCGAACTTACGCACAAGCGGCGCTTGAACGCGCTCGGACCCGGCGGTCTTTCCCGCGAGAGGGCGGGCTTCGAAGTGCGCGACGTTCACTATTCGCATTACGGACGCATGTGTCCGATCGAAACGCCTGAAGGACCGAACATCGGGCTCATCGTTTCGCTTGCGATTTTTACGCGCATCAACGATTACGGTTTTCTCGAAGCGCCGTACCGCAAAGTCGAAAACGGCAAAGTGACGGGCAAAGTCGAATACCTCTCCGCGATGGACGAAGATAAATACTATATCGGACAGGTCGTCGAAGGCATCGGCAGAGACGGTTCGTTTTCGGCCGATATGATTTCGTGCCGCAACCGCGGAAACTATACGCAGCGCTCGCCGAAAGACGTGCAGTACATAGACGTTTCGCCGCGGCAAGTCATCTCCGTTTCCGCATCCCTCGTTCCGTTCCTCGAACACGACGATGCGAACCGCGCGCTCATGGGCTGCAATATGCAGCGCCAGGCGGTACCGCTCCTGTTCCCCGAACCGCCGATCGTCGGCACCGGCATGGAGCGGAAGACGGCCTACGATTCGGGCGTTCTCATCAAAGCCAAGCGCGCGGGTGAAGTTGTGTCGGTGACGAGCGACTGCATCAAGGTGAAACCGGAAGGTGCAAAAAAGAGCGACCCGCTCGACGAATACATCCTGCTCAAATACCAGCGTACGAATCAGGACACCTGCTATCACCAGCGGCCGACCGTTTCCGTCGGAGAAACGGTAAAAGAAGGCGATGTGCTCGCCGACGGACCTGCGACGTTCAACGGGGAGCTTGCGCTCGGCCGCAATATCCTCGTCGGCTTTGTGCCGTGGAACGGATACAATTACGAAGACGCCGTCCTCATTTCGCAACGCGTCGTTCGCGAAGATATGTACACGTCGATTCACATAAAAGAATTTACGATCGAAATCCGCGAAACGAAACTCGGTCCCGAAAAGATCACGCGCGACGTTCCGAACACCGCTTCGAAAACGCTCGATAATCTCGACGTGGAAGGCATCATCAGAGTCGGCGCAAAAGTAAGAAGCGGCGACATTTTGGTCGGAAAGGTTACGCCGAAAAGCGAAACCGAAACGACGCCCGAATTCAAATTATTAAATTCGATATTCGGTGAAAAAGCGAAAGAAGTGCGCGATTCGTCGCTGCGCGTTCCGCACGGCGTCGAAGGCGTCGTCATCGATATACAGCGGCTGCGGAGGACTCAGGGAGACGATTTGAATCCCGGCGTCGACGAAGTCGTCAAAGTGCTTATCGCAAACAAGCGCAAACTTTGCGAAGGTGACAAGATGGCCGGACGTCACGGAAACAAGGGCGTCGTCGCGCGCATCCTTCCGATCGAAGATATGCCGTACCTCGAAGACGGCACACCGCTCGACGTTTGCTTGAACCCGCTCGGCGTTCCGTCCCGCATGAATATCGGACAGATCATGGAAAGCGAACTCGGCATGGCCGGCCGCTATTTGAGCCAATACTACGAGTGCCCCGCATTCCAAACGCCGAGTCAGGAACAGATCGCGGAAAAACTCAAAGAAGCAGGCCTTTCTCCCGACTGCAAACAGATCGTGCACGATGGACGCACGGGAGTCCCCTTCGTCAATCCGATCTTCGTCGGCGTCATCTACTTTATGAAGCTGCACCACCTCGTTGACGACAAAATGCACGCCCGTTCGACCGGTCCCTATTCGCTCGTCACGCAGCAGCCGCTCGGAGGCAAAGCGCAGTTCGGCGGTCAGCGTTTGGGCGAAATGGAAGTGTGGGCGCTCGAAGCCTACGGCGCGGCGAACACATTGCAGGAGATGATGACGATCAAGTCGGACGATATGAACGGCCGTTCGAAGATTTACGAGTCGATCGTCAAAGGCGACCCGTCGTCTCCCGCCGGAGTGCCGGAATCGTTCAACGTACTCGTACAGGAGCTGCGCGGTCTTGCGCTCGACTTTACGATTTATGATGCGAAGGGCAAGCAGATCGCCCTGACGGAACGTGATCAGGAATTGATCGATAAAGCCGCTTCCGGTTTTGACAAGGAGAATGCCAATGCGTGATATTCAGGATTTCGACAGCCTTAAAATAAAACTCGCTTCTCCCGATACGATCCGCGCGTGGTCGTACGGCGAAGTGAAAAAACCCGAAACGATAAATTACCGTACGCTGCGTCCGGAAAAAGACGGACTCTTTTGCGAACGCATTTTCGGTACGACAAAAGAATGGGAATGCTATTGCGGAAAATTCAAATCGATCCGCTATAAGGGCGTCATCTGCGACCGCTGCGGCGTCGAAGTGACCGATTTTAAAGTGCGCCGCGAACGCACGGGACACATCGAGCTTGCAGCTCCGGTGAGCCATATCTGGTACTACCGCTCGGTGCCGAGCCGCATGGGACTCCTGCTCGATCTGCAGGTTGCGGCTTTGCGCTCGGTGCTTTATTATGAAAAGTACATCGTCATAGAGCCGGGCGACACCGATTTGAAAAAGATGCAGCTTTTGACCGAAGACGAATACAACGAAGCGCGTGAACGCTACGGTGAAACCTTTACCGCGGATATGGGCGCCGAAGCGATCAAAACGCTGCTCGAAGGACTCGACCTCGACGCGCTCGCCGCGGAGCTCCGCGCGAAGATGATCGAAAAGGGCGAAAAGAGCGACAAGCGGCTTTTAAAGCGCATCGAAATCGTCGAGCATTTCCGCGAATCGGGCAACAAAGCGAGCTGGATGATTTTGGACGTCATTCCCGTCATCCCGCCGGATCTCCGCCCCATGGTGCAGCTCGACGGCGGCCGCTTTGCAACGTCCGATTTGAACGATCTCTACCGTCGCGTCATCAACCGCAACAACCGTTTAAAGAGACTTCAGCAGCTTTCGGCTCCCGATATCATCATCAGAAACGAAAAGCGTATGCTGCAGGAAGCCGTCGATGCGCTCTTCGACAACAGCAAGCGAAAGCGCGTCGTAAAGGGCGCGTCGAACCGTCCGCTCAAATCGATCAGCGATATGCTTAAAGGAAAGCAGGGACGATTCCGCCAAAACCTGCTCGGAAAGCGCGTCGATTATTCGGGGCGTTCGGTCATCGTCGTCGGGCCGGAACTGCATTTGTGGCAGTGCGGACTTCCGACAAAGATGGCGCTCGAACTCTTCAAGCCCTTTATCATGAAAAAACTCGTCGATAAAGACGTCGTGTTCAATATCAAAAAAGCGAAAACGCTTGTCGAACAGGAATCTCCGGAAGTGTACGCGATCCTCGATGAAGTCGTGCGCGAACATCCGGTTATGCTGAACCGCGCGCCGACGCTGCACCGGCTCGGCATCCTCGCATTCGAACCGATACTCGTCGAAGGCAAAGCGATCAAACTGCACCCGCTCGCGTGCAAATCGTTCAACGCGGACTTCGACGGCGACCAGATGGCGATCCACGTGCCGCTGACGCAGGCGGCGCAGATGGAGTGCTGGACGCTCATGCTTTCGGCGCGCAACCTGCTTGATCCCGCAAACGGCAATACGATCGTCTATCCGTCTCAGGACATGGTGCTCGGTATTTACTATATGACATCGGTCAAGCCGAACGCGAAGGGTACCGGCAGGCGCTTCAGTTCGAGCGACGAAGCGCGTATGGCCGCCGAATACGGCAGCATCGAATGGCAGGCGGCGATCAAAACGCCTGTCCAAAAAGCTCCGTACAACGGCAAAGTGATCGAAACGACGGCGGGCATCCTCGCGTTCAACGAAGAGATGCCGGACGAAGTCGACTACGTGAACGAGCAGATGGACGACAAAAAGCTGCGCAAAATGATCGAGCACGTGTATCACACGAAGGGTCCCTGGCTCACGATAAAGATGCTCGACGCGATCAAAGCGTGCGGCTATAAAAATGCGACCTTCTACGGCGCGACGCTCTCCATGGACGATATCCTCGTTCCCGACGAAAAGAAAAAGATGGTCGACAAAGCGAACAAAGAAGTCGAAGAGATCGTCGGACAGTATTCGAAAGGCATCATCACCGCCGAAGAGCGCTATCAAAAAGTTACCGACTTGTGGGCGAGAACGAACGACGAACTTTCAAAGATAATGATGGACAACCTCGCCAAAGACAAAGACGGCTTCAACACGATCTATATGATGGCGAAGTCTGGCGCGCGCGGTTCTCCGAAACAGATTTCGCAGCTTGCGGCGATGCGCGGTCTTATGGCAAAACCGAACGGCGACATCATCGAACTGCCGATCCGCTCGAACTTTAAAGAAGGTTTGTCCGTTATCGAATTCTTTATTTCGACGAACGGCGCTCGAAAAGGTTTGTCCGACACCGCGCTCAAAACCGCGGACGCAGGTTACATGACGCGGAGGCTCGTCGACGTTGCACAGGACGTCGTCGTCAACGAAGACGACTGCGGTACGATAAACGGCATCGACTATGCGGCGATCGAAGACGGAGACGAAGTGATCGTCCCGCTTGCCGAGCGCATCGTCGGGCACTATACGATAGAGCGCGTCATCCATCCGATCACCGGAGAACTTTTGTGCGATGTCAACCGCTATATCGACGGAGATTTGGCGAAAAAGATCGATGAAGCGGGCGTAGAAAAAGTAAAGCTGCGCACCGTACTCACGTGCGAAGCGCACCACGGCATCTGCGTGCGCTGCTACGGACAGAACCTCGCGCGGAACAAAATCGTCGAAATCGGAGAAGCCGTCGGTATCATCGCCGCTCAGTCGATCGGACAGCCGGGTACGCAGCTTACGCTCAGAACCTTCCACTCGGGAGGGGCTGCCGAAAAGACGACGGAAGAAAACCACATCGTTCTCAAATTCAACGCCTTTATCAAAGACATCACGGGTACGCACGTAGAGATAAAAGGCGGCAAGTGGCTCTTTACGCGTAAAGGCTTTATGACCGTCATCCGCATCATCGACGAAATCAAAATCGGAAAAGACGCGTCCGTCAAAGTAAAAGACGGCGGCCGCATCTTAAAGGGCAGCGTCGTCATGACGACGAAAAGCGGAGAAGTAAAAGCAGCCGCCGACGCAAAGGTAATGATCATCGGTGATACGGTCTATTTGACGAGCAGCGAAGTAAAAGTCGAAATCGCAAACGGTTCGACGATCTACGTTAAAACGGGCGATATCGTCTCGGCGGGAAAACCCATCGGTGAATTCGATCCGTTCAGCGAACCGATCATCGCCGAAAGCGACGGCTACGTGCACTTCGAAGATATCATCGTCGGATCGACGCTCGAAGAGCGGCACGATATACAGACGGGAAACATCGAACGCATCATCACCGATTTGCACTTGGACGTAAAACAGCCGCGCATCCTCATCACCGACGAAGCGGGCAACGAACTCGGAAGCTATTATCTGCCGGCGGGTGCCGTCCTCAACGTCGATGACAAAAAGCAGATCTCCGCGGGCGTTACGCTTGCAAGATTGCCGAAAGTCGCCGCGAAATCGAGCGATATCACCGGCGGTCTTCCGCGCGTTTCCGAACTCTTCGAAGCGCGTAAACCGAAAAATCCGTGCGTGCTCGCAAATATTTCCGGCCTTGTCAAATTCAAGGGGATCATCAAAGGCAAGCGTATGGTGACGGTCGAAGACGAATTCGGCAAACAGGAAGCGCACGCCGTTCCGATGAACAAGCGCATGCTCGTGCGCGACGGCGACCATGTGGAAGCGGGAGAGCCGTTGTGCGACGGTTCTCCGAGTCCGCACGACATCCTCGCGATCCTCGGTGAAAACGCGCTGCAGAATTACCTCATGGATGAAATCCAACAGGTGTACCGCGCGCAGGGCGTCGATATCAACGACAAGCACATCGGTATCATCGTGCGGCAGATGCTGCGCAAAGTGAAAATCGTCACGGTCGGCGATACGAACTTTATTTACGGTCAGCAGGTCGACAAATACAAATTTCACGAAGAGAACAAACGGGTCAGGGACGAAGGCGGAGAACCCGCTACCGGCAGACCGATGTTCCAGGGGATCACAAAAGCCTCTCTCGGCGTCGATTCCTTTATTTCGGCGGCATCGTTTCAGGAGACGACGCGGGTGCTCACGAACGCCGCGATTTCCGGTTCGACCGATTATCTGCACGGCATCAAAGAAAACGTCGCGATCGGCCACATGATCCCCGCGGGGACGGGCATCAGAAACTACCGCAATATCAAACTCTTCGACGGAAGCGACAAAGATTTGGATATTCAGATGGCTGAAATTCTCGAACGTCGCCGTATCGAAAAAGAGCAGGAAGCGCTGCGCATGACCGAAGAGGATGCCGCGCTTGATGCGGAAGAGCCGGAAGCCGATTGAGCTATTGACGAGAGATGAGGGAATGAAGTATGATATAATTCCCTCGTTTTTCAGGATAACGATGGCTTGTGTTCCGGGGTGCTGACCGGGATTTTGTTAAAGATTATTAATTATCGAGATAGGAGATAGGCAATGCCTACAATTAATCAATTGATTCGTCAGGGACGCAAGTCGAGCGCAAACAGGACGAAAGCGCCGGCCCTCGATTCGTGTCCGCAAAAACGCGGCGTGTGCACTCGTGTTATGACGCAGACGCCGAAAAAACCGAACTCCGCAATGCGGAAAATCGCGCGTGTGCGGCTCAGCAACGGTATGGAAGTGACCGCGTATATTCCGGGTATCGGACATAATTTGCAGGAACACTCGGTCGTGCTCGTACGCGGCGGACGTGTAAAGGATTTGCCGGGTGTGCGCTATCACATCATCCGCGGTACGAAAGATACGCTCGGTGTCGACGGACGAAAACGCGGTCGCTCGAAATACGGCGCAAAGCGCGCTAAAGCGTAACGGGGGTACGGAAGATGGGAAGACATAAAAAAACGGTCGATCGTCCCGTTATGCCGGACGTAAAATACAACAGCAAAGTCGTTTCGAAATTCATCACGCGCATGATGCTGCAAGGCAAAAAAGAAACGTGCAAGCGCCTTATGTACGAAGCGATGGATAATTTAAAAGCAAAAACCGACAAAGATCCGCTTGAAGTATTTTTGAAAGCGCTTGAAAACGTCAAGCCGATGGTGGAAGTAAAATCCCGCCGTGTCGGAGGCGCAACGTATCAGGTTCCGGTGGAAATCCGCGACGTGCGTAAAGAAGCGCTTGCGATGCGCTGGATCATCACCGCCGCCCGCAACAGAAACGGGCACGGCATGGGTGAAACGCTCGCCGCCGAACTGCTCGATGCGTACAACAGCACGGGCACCGCGTTCAAGAAAAAAGAAGACGCGCACAAAATGGCCGAAGCGAATAAAGCGTTCGCACACTACCGCTGGTAGTTTTTGACGAACCGAAAATCTTTCAAAGAACGCCGTTCACGTCTGTGGACGGCGTTTTTTTTATGTGCGGCGGAGGGGGAATGTGCGTACGTTCGGTCGGGTGCGGCGTTGCGTGCGTGCGGCGTTTTTTTTCTATTCTGCTATGTCTTGACAAAAGTTTTATATAAAACTATATTTATCGGCAAGAGGTTTACTGTTTTATGAAAAAATCGATATATGCTGCAGTTTTTGCCGCATTCGCCTTCGCTTCCTTTTCGTGCAGCGCAAAAAAAACGCAAGCTCATTCCGTCGCAGTCTTTGTGCCGGGTATCATAGCCGACAGTCCCATCTACGCGATGCTCGCCGAGGGCGTGCAACATGCCGTCGCTTCGTATAACGACGGAAAAGACGGAAGCGCGCAGGCTGCCGTCACGGTGCTCGAAGCGGGAACGAACCAGGCCGAATGGTCGGCAAAGCTCACCGCCCTTGCCGCGGAGCAAAAATACAGCGTCATCATTTCATCGAATCCGTCTCTGCCTGAACTCGTCGAACCGCTTACCGCGCAGTTTCCGAATCAAAAATTCATCCTCCTCGACGCATATAAGGCGGGAAATCCGTCGGTCGCAACAGTACGCTACAATCAGCACGAACAGTCGTATATTACCGGCTATATGGCGGGCCTCATGACGAAGTCGAAAAAGATAGGTCTCATTGCAGGGCAGGAATATCCCGTTATGAACAGCGTCATAGTTCCGGGCTACAAAGAAGGCGCCGAAGCCGCTTTTCCCGGTACGGCGGTCGATTTCCGCGTCGTCGGCAACTGGTACGATGCGACGAAGGGCGCCGAACTTGCAAACGCGATGTACTCTTCCGGCGTCGATGTGATCCTTCCGATCTGCGGAGGGGCGTCGCAGGGCGTCATCAATGCGGCGAAAGAAAAGGGAAAATATCTCGCATTTTTCGATAACGCGAGCTTTGAGCGCGCGCCGGACAATATCATATCGTGCACGTCGCTCGATCAATCGAAGATGGCGGAAAACGTAACGCTCGATTACCTTGCAGGAAAAACCGAATGGGGTACGGCGAAAACCGTCGGCGTCTCGGACGGTTTCGTGCGCTTTGTGCAGGATGCGCCGGATCGCAAAAACGAAGCGGTAACGGATGAAATGCGCGCAAAGATGCGTGACGTCGTCGCGAGCATAGAAAACGGTACGCTCGTCCTTCCGCAAAATTGATACGATTCGTTATTATTAATTAATAATTTTATATGAACGTTGCGCTCGAACATATTTCAAAACGGTATCTGCACAAAACGGTACTCGACGACATTTCCCTCGTCTTTCAAGGCGGTATGATTCACGCGCTGCTCGGAGAAAACGGCGCGGGAAAATCGACGACGGCGGGTATTTTGAGCGGTGCGCTTGAAGCCGACAGCGGTACGATCCTCATTGACGGGAAAGCCGTGCATTTTTCTTCTCCGCGCGATGCCCTTCGTGCAGGTATCGTCTGCGTGCGTCAGCGGCCCCTCATCGCCGACGGCATCAGCGTATGGGAAAACATCCTGCTCGGAACGGAATACGGGGCTGCGGGAAAAAAGCTCAAAAAAGGTGAAATCTTTTCGCGCGCGGAATTGTTAAAATCGAAATGGGCGCCGCACTTGAATTTCCGCGCTCTCGCCGCGCATATCGGAGGCGACGAACGCTTTTATACGGCGCTCATCTCGGCCCTCATACGCGAACCGCGTATGCTCATCCTCGACGAGCCGTCCGCGCTCCTCGATCGGGAGCAGCGGTTCTCGCTGTATACCAATATTCGTGAACTTGCAAATACGGGGATGAACATCGTCGTCATCACGCACATCATGCAGGAAGCTTCACGCTATACCGATACGGTAACCGTGCTGCAAAAGGGGAAGGGTGCCGAATATTATGAGCGGAGCGCGCTGTATGCGCTGAAGACGAAATCGGAAACCGTGCACCTTCATGTCGTTCGGGCGGAGAGGGCGGGTGACGATCGCATTTCGTTCGAGCATATCGGCGTGCGGCCGAAAAAAAGGCCGGCTCTTTTCGACGTGTCGTTTACCGCGAAAAGCGGCGGTATTACCCTTATCGAGGGATTGCCCGAAAGCGGCCTCGGCACGCTTGAAAACGTCATCACGGGTATGGAAAGCGCGCGTACGGCGGGATCGTGCCGCATCAAAACGGATGGTCGAACGCTGCGTATCGATCTCAAATCGGGAAAGTGGACGCCGTATTTTTTACGGACGGAACTCCGCACGGCGATCATTCCGTCCGACAGAACCTTCCGCGCATCGAACCCCGACCTTTCGATCGAACAACTTTTATGCGCAATGTACGGCGGAAAGAGCGCGGACGAATATACGAAGCGACTGATAGAAAAAGCGAAGGTTTCGATTCGGTCCGATGAAAAAGCGGCATCTCTTTCGGGCGGCATGCTGCAGCGTTTGATCCTCGCGCGCGAATTCGAAAACGATCCGAATCTGATCATTGCGTGTGAGCCGCTGCAAGGACTCGACGGCAAAGCTGCCGAACGTACGCAGGATCTGCTTTCAGACTTTGCGCGCCGCGGCGCCGTCGTCATCGTTCTTTCGTCGTCGGAATTTCCGAGTTCGCTCTGCGCTGCGCACTATATGCTCGAAGGCGGCGCTCTTCGCGAAGTACGGGAGGCGGCGTGAAAAAATTAACAATACTCGACGCGCTCCCCGGCATCGCAGGTCTCGTTCTCACCGTCACAGTCCTCTCTCTCTTTTCGCGCACTTTCGTTTCCGCCCTAGATTTTTTGGCAGGCTCTTTTACGTCGCGCTACTATTTCGGAAGCGTGCTCAATACGGCAGCCCTCCTCGCTTGCGGCGCGCTCGGAGACGCGATCGTGCTCGCGGCGGGCGAATATAATTTGGGCGGTGAAGGACAGATTTATGCGGGAGGATTTGTCGCAGCCGTCGTCTTTACGCTTCCCGTCGGTTGGCCGCCCGCCTTCGTTACGGCCGCAGCCTTTGCAGCATCTCTTTTACTTCCCGCCGCAATGGCACTCGTATCGGCAGCTCTCCGTCAATTCAAAAACGCCGACGTACTTCTCACGTCGTTTCTCGTTTCGGCGGCGGCGATTCCGTTTATCGATTCGCTTATCTCAGGGAGGTTCCGCGGACAAACGAACAATCTCCTTGCAACGCCGTTTATCGCCGAGCGTTTTCGCTTTGCACATATTTTAAATCCCTCTCCGCTTTCGGCTTTGGCGCTTATTCCGATTGCACTGTGCGGCGCGGTATGGTACGTCAAATACCGCACGGTAAGCGGAAGACACCTTCAGATTACGGGTATATCGAAAGAGTTTGCAAAATATTCGGGCTACCGGCAAAGCCGCACGCTCTATGCGACGCTCGCAGCGGCGGGCGCGCTTCACGGGCTTGCGGGTTTTATCGCAGTCGCGGGAACGTACTACACCTGCCACGCGGGATTTTACGGCGGTATGGGATGGAATGCGCTTTCGTGCGCGCTCATCGCGAATTCGAATCCCGCTGTGATCGCTCCGGCAGGACTTGTGCTCTCGTGGCTTTTTACGTCGGCAAACAGGGTTGCGCTCAACAACAATTTCGGCTTCGATATGGGCTCTCTCATCCAAGGCGTCATGCTTTCGTGTATCGCCGTCAAATATGCGGGAGGCATGCGTCATGCAAAACGCGGTCTTTAGCATAGCGCTTTTATCCGCACCCCTGCTTTTGGCGTCGTTCGGCGCGCTCACAAGCGAATACTCGGGGCGTATGGCGGTTTTTCTCGACGGCATCATCAACCTCTCGGCATTTTTCTGTTATGCGTTCAGCGTATTGACCGGTTCGTTTATTGCAGGCGTTTTCCTTTCAGTCTTCTGCTGTACGCTCATCATATTCGTTTCGATCCGCGCCGTCGAATCGCTTCACGCAAATCCCTTTTTGGCGTCTCTCGGTTTAAATCTTTTTACCGGAGCACTCGCATCCGTCATCTCTGTCGCGCTTTTCGGCACACGCGGCGTGCTCACCTCTTCTCTATTTTCGTTTCCTGCAGCGAGTGCACGCCTTTGGACGGGAGTCGTCGCTCTTGTGTTTACGGCGGTGGGCTTCGCATTTTTGTACGGGACAAAATACGGACTCTACATCCGCATCACCGGAAAAGATGCCGACGTTCTCGTGTCGCGCGGCATCGATGTGTCGGCGTGCAGGACTGCGGCGTGGTGCATCGCAGCTTTTTACGGCTCCCTTGCCGGCTGCATACTGTCGTTCAGACTTTCGTCTTTTGTGCCGAATATTTCAAGCGGGCGAGGATGGCTTGCCCTTGCAGCGGTATTTTTAGGCAGGCGGACGGGGTGGGGCATGACGGCGGCAGTGATCGTACTCTGTGCGGCGGAGTATGTTGCTGCGAACTTGCAAAATGTCTTTCAAAATATCGCGTCTCCTCTTTTGATCGCGCTGCCCTATATCGCATCTCTTGCGCTCATCGTGCTCGTACCGGATACGAAGCGGGGTGAATAGACTGCGGGCGGCAATCGCGTACAAAGAATAATATAAGTGCCTATTTTACCGAAGCGGAAGTCGAACAGCTCCGACCCGTAGCTTTACCGACCGCGAGATTTTTTTATTCTATGATCCGTCTTCCGCCGTTCGTCTTAGTCGATCCTATGCTGGACAGCGCCGCCGCGTTTCCGTATAATGCGCGAATGATAAAGTCGATTTTTGCGATCTGTGTCTTTACCGCGCTGTCGTGCGCTTTCGCGTATTCGGACGACGCTTTTTCTGCGCTGCCCGAAGCGAGCCTTTCCGACAATGAAACGCCGGACGGCAAACGTTCACCGAACCGATTTCTTCCGTACCTTGAGGGGTCGGGCGATTACTTCGTATTAAATCCGATAACGGATCCGATCCTCGTCGGAAGCGGGATCGGGCTTTTTGCAGTCGATTTGAATCTGCATCGTTTAAAAAACGATCGACGTTTCGACGGCGCTCTGTACGACCGTGACGATGTGAGCGCATTCGATCGGTGGGCGATGCGGCCGTATTCGCGCGCGCTCGACATAACGGGAGACGTATTTATAGGATGTACGATGGCGACACCGCTCGTGTTCGCATCTGTCGATAAGCGCGAATGGATTACGATCGGTCTCATGTATGCCGAAACGATGCTCCTCACGCATGTCGTAAAGAATTTAATAAAATCGCTTACGTTCCGTCCGCGTCCTTATATGTACTTTGACGGCTATCCGCAAAAGTACGTCGATTCGGGAGATTGGAACAATTCTTTTCCGTCGGGACATACGATGCAAGCCTTTGCTGCAGCTTCGTTTACGAGCTTTGTGTTTGCGATGTATTTTCCCGGCTCGCTGTGGAATATTCCCGTGAGCGCGGGATCTTATGCGCTTGCGGCGACGGTCGCCGTATTGCGTCTTTCCAGCGGCAATCATTTTTTAACCGATGTCCTTTCCGGCGCCGCCTTCGGTACGGTTTTCGGTATCGGTGTGCCGCTTTTGCACCGGATCGGCATGAAGGATTCATCCGCGAAAAAGAAAAGGGGCGCTTCGCTTACCGTACTTCCGAACGGATTTCAAGCCGTCGTCAGATTTTAGTAAAAAATCGGTAAAAAACGGCAGTAAATGCGGAATATTTCAAATTATATCACTATTTTCACTTGTAATTGTTTGTTATTTACGTTAGAGTAAAGCTATGTGTGCTGTGTCTGATGGACGCATGCGCGGCGTGTAAAGCCGCATCTATCGATTTTCCGGATCCTGTATAGTGCTTCCTGTCAGTCCCGTCACACAAATCAGGGGCGGGCGTTTGCCCGCAGGGTACAGGTATACACATGGATTCAGAAGACATCTCTTTCGAAGACCTCGGTCTGGACGAACAGACCCTGGCCGCAGTAGCCCGTAAAGGCTTTATCACTCCTTCTCCGATTCAAGTTCTCGCAATCCCGCGCCTTTTGAGCGGAGATGCGAACGTCATCGCACGCGCGCGTACGGGAACGGGAAAAACGGCCGCATTCGGTTTGCCTCTCGTGCAGCGCTTGAGAGGCGGAAGCGATCACGTAAAAGCGCTCATTCTTGAGCCGACGCGGGAACTTGCCGTTCAGACGTGCACCGAAATGCAGTCGTTCGCCGACGGAACGTTTCCGCGCACTTGCGTCGTCTACGGCGGTGCGTCGATGCTGTCGCAGATACGCGATTTGAAACGCGGCGTTGAAATCGTCGTCGGCACTCCCGGCCGCATTCAGGATCACATCGAACGCGGTACGCTCGACATCGGCAAAATCGATTATTTTATTCTCGACGAAGGCGATGAAATGCTCGATATGGGTTTCATCGAAGACATCGAAGCGATTTTCGAAAAAGCCAATCCCGCAAGCCGCATCCTGCTTTTCAGCGCGACGATGCCTTCTCCTATCCTCAAAATCGCTTCTCAGTTTATGGGCGAATACGAAATCGTCGAAGAAGAAGGCGTCGTCGACGAGCCGCTGCTCATCGAACAGAAATTTTGGGTGCTCCGCGAAAGCGAAAAGATAGACGCCCTCGTGCGCCTCATAGATATTTCCGACGATTTTTACGGTCTCGTCTTTACGCAGACGAAGATGGACGCCGATACCGTCGCGCGCCAACTCGACGAACGCGGCTATGAAGTCGCAGCTCTCCACGGAGACGTTGCACAGAGCCAGCGCGAAAAGATCCTCGCGAGATTCCGCCGAAAAAAAACGCGCATTCTCGTCGCGACCGACGTCGCCGCCCGCGGTATCGATATCACGGGCTTAAGCCACGTCGTCAATTATTCCCTTCCGTTCGACGGTGCGACGTACGTGCACCGTATCGGACGTACGGGCAGGGCGGGAGCTGCGGGAACGGCGATCACCTTTGTCCGTCCCGAAGAGCGGAAGCGCAAACTCAGCTATATGCAAAACGCGATCCGAAAAAGTACGAAGGGCGAACTAAAAGAAGAAGCCGTTCCGACGGTCGAAGAAGTCGTCGCAAAAAAACGGGAGCGGCTCTTCGATAAACTTAAAAGCGATATCGGCTTGTTTCCGCGGCGTGGCAATGTTTCGGAATCGGATGATGCCGATAAATTAATAATTAATAATTCTGATCTACAGACGGATATCTCCGCTTCGAATGCCGAAAGCGATATGTACGGCGCACCTAATGCGGAGGGGCAAAAC
The DNA here is from genome assembly GCF_016901105.1 of Treponema sp. Marseille-Q4523. Lineage (NCBI taxonomy): Bacteria > Pseudomonadati > Spirochaetota > Spirochaetia > Treponematales > Treponemataceae > Treponema > Treponema sp. Marseille-Q4523. Next base: position 38,407 of record NZ_JAFEVM010000025.1, read on the forward strand.
GATGTGTCCGTTGAAGCTGCGGCATCCGATACGAACGCGCAGCACGATACGGAAACGCATGATGATGCGGAAGTTCAAAAGACGGCGCTCATCAAAGCCGATGCACAGTTTGCGGAAATGGCGAAAGAGCTGTGCAAAGACAACGACGCCCAAGACGTGCTTGCGGCGGTTATGTCCGTGCTCTACGGCACATCGCTCGATGTTTCTCGTTACGGAAAGATTGCACGTCAAAAAGGCGAAACGGGGCGAAACCGCGCTTCGTTCGGAGAAGCGGGTGATCAGATGCGCCTCTACGTGCAGATGGGACGGCGCGACGGATACGGTCCGCGCGAAATCGCGGATTATTTCAGCGATCTCCTCAATATTCCGGGGCGCTTCGTCGACCGCATCGATATGGCTGCGAATTTTACGCTGTTGAGTCTTCCCGCCGATTCGGCAAAAAAAGCCCTCGAACTGTCCAAAAGAGGCGGCGACGTTCCGCACATACACGTCGATTCGAAATCCGGCGGCTTTGAAAAAAAATCGCGTTCATCGTTTCGAAGCACAGGCGAATCTTTCGGCGGAAAAAAGAAAGCGGGACGTTTTGAACCGAGTGCGAGCGGCTTCGGCGAAAAAAAATTCAGAGCGCACGGTAGGCCGAACGTACACACGCCGACGGAGCGGAGCGGAAGCGCAGGTTTATATAGGCGTAAATCATCCGGAAGGGCCGAACGCTTTTAGATCGGCTGTTTTATAGACACGGCTGCGTTTTCGGCGAGAACTTCGTTCGTTTTGTACGCGTCGTTCGGCGGTTTTATTCGTGCGACAATTCCCGCCGGATATCGTCGAGGCGGTCGAGCCGCCCCTGATCGAGTGCGACGAAAATATTTTTTTCCTGTGTCGGAAGCACGAGTCCTTTCGGTCCGTTTTTTGCACGGCGGAGATATTTTACTTTCGTATAATAGACGTCGGCTTTTCCCGCTTTGCGCCCTTTCGAATAGTAGACTGCAAGGTTTGCCGCGTCGAGCAACACATCTCGCGGCACGGTTTTCCCCGGCCGGTTTTTAATAAAAACGTAGCCTCCCGGAAAGTCGCGCGCGTGCAGCCACATATCTTCGCCTCGGACATGGCGGCGCAAGAGTTCGTCGTTTTCGTCCGCGTCGCGCCCCGCGATGATGTACCAGCCGTCGACCGTGTAATCGAGACCCGGATGCGCTTTTTTCTTTTGCTGCTCGGGTTTTGTGTTCCGTCTGAGCATCTGCTCTATCTTTACGGGATTTTTTTCGCGTATGATGTCGCCGTAGCGTTTGTCGAGGGCTGCGATCTCCTTTTCTTCAACCGCAATATCGTGTACGAGCTGTTCCGCTCCCCGCGTCTCTTTCCGATACCGCTCATAATATGCCGCCGCATTTTCCTGCGTGTTTTTTTTCGGATCGATTTTGATCCTGACCCTTCCCCCGGTATCGTAATCATCGCATTCGAGAAAATCGCTTTTGCCGTCGAGCAAGTGTCCGAAAGATAATATCAAATCGCCCTGATGTTTGTATTGCCCTGCATTTTTAAAAGATTCCCGTTTTGCTTTCAGCCGTTCGAGCGCCCCTTCTTTTTTCGATTTTTGTGCGGCATACCATTTTTCCGCTTGCGCCAAAAGCGCCGCACGCGAAAGAGAGCGGGCATGCTCTCCGTACCACATATCGACTTTTTCGTTGAACGAAAGAGGGGCGGCATCGGGATGCTCCCTTGCGTAGCGCTCTTCGATATCGCCGAAGGTGCGGACGGGATGCTCTTTTTGCGGAAACGCTTTTTCATTTTCGGGAAGTGCAAAGGTGCCGCCTGCGATTTCGCCCTTTGCCGGACGGCGATACATAGTATCGAGGATTATGTTCGATTCCGTACACAATACGATATTTGCAGCTCCGCTCCACAAACGTATGTACATAATAAAATTTTCGTCGGCGTGCGTAAGCGTCATTTTAATAATCCGCTCAAAATCGACTTGAGCGCAGGATGTGATCCGGGAGCCTTTGATGTGCGATTTTAAAAATTCCATAAAGCGCAGCGGCTTATCGTTCCGCGTGATTTTCCGTTTCGTCGCGTGTATGCGGCATGAAGAGTGCGCGGTGCAGATAAAAAGCGTGAGCGCCCTTCCGTTTTTATACGTGCAGAGCGTGAGCGTATCGTAGCAGGGCTGAATGATGTCTTGAATAAAAGCGCCTTCGAGGTCGAGCTCCGAGAGGATAACGTTTATTTCGTTGCAGTTGAGCGACACGACGGTTCCTTTAATAATAATGCGATATAGTAAAAAATTATTTTCCGCTTTCCCGGAGTTTTGCAATCTTTTCGTTCAGCTCGATTGTCCGGTGCGTTTGCTTTTCAAGCCGCTGTGCGAGCATTCGCGAAAGAAACAGGCCGTAGTGCGGATTTTTTCGTATCATCTGAAGAAAATCGCCTTTCGGAATTTTAATAAGTTTGCAGTTACCGACTGCGAGGATCGTTGCAGAACGTTTGTCGTTGAGCAAAAACGACATTTCGCCGATAAATACGTCGTTGGGCGACATGACGGTAACGAGCTTTCGCCCCGAATAGACGGCGTAGCGTCCCGACACGATAAAGAAAAGGTCGGTCGTCGGTTCGTTTTGGCGGCAGACGACTTGTTTGTCGGTGTACGTCACCGTTTTGAAATTCGACATGACGAGCGGCACCGTGTTCGATTCATCGATCCTGTTGTCGATTTCGAATACGACTTGATTTCCTTTTTCATTATACGCGATTTTTGAAACCAGCTCCGATGCAAGGCCGATACCTCTGCCGTGCAATTCCCCGTCGGGTGCGTTTTTTTTGCCGACGTATTTTCGCCAATCGAAACCGTCTCCTTCATCCTGGATCGATACGGCCGATTTGTGTTTTCCGATCGCGTACTTGATCGTAATCTGCTTGTTCGCATATCGCGGATCGGCGGCGCGCTCGGCGATGAGACTGAATATATCTCCGTGTTCTTCCATCCATCTCGTTTTTTCGTCGTACGAGATATCTAAGTTTCCGTGTTCGAGCGCGTTTGTTAAAAGTTCGGTAAGCGTCATCTGAAGATCGCTGCGGTCGTCGCTGTTTATTCGGTTGGTGCTGTACAGATAATTGATAAGAAACGACGTATAGAATCTGATATCGAGCGGATCGTTGCCGCAGACGAAGGTACCGTTTTCTTCGCCGCCGAAATCTTCCTGCATGCCGCGGCTCAGCAGAAACTTTTGGTTTTGCCACAAGATACGCAGCAAGTGAATAAAATGAAAAGAAAAATCGTTTATCGTTTGAATCGAAAGGATATTCGAGTCTTTCAGCTCTTCGAGCTCTCGCATCTGCTTTCTGTCTTTGCAGACTGCGATGATGCCGCCGTAGTGCAGCCACGGATCGGCGTTTACTTCGAAAAGAATTGTGTTGTAGTCGATGTTCGCCGAAGTGTAGTCGAGTACCTTTATCTCCGGCAGTTCGTAATTGATATAGCTGATGATATCGTCGATATCCGTTTTGATGTCGATGCCGAAGTCGTCCGAAAATGCGGCACAGCCTTCGCGCACCGTGGCGATAATTTTTTCATTCGATGACACAACGAGTATCTTTTTCATACGGATATTATAGCGGATATGTTCGATTTTTTTCTATATCGATTTATCGGCTTTTTGTTGTTAGGATGCTGTTCTGTATTCGGTAATGCGAGGTGTTATTCATTTACGGTTTTATTGACGAAAGGATGGTTGTCAATACAGTCATAGTACATATAAAACAATGAACGGCAAGCTTATTCCTGCGATTTTTATTTCATAGCAATTTAATTCATTTCTTAAAAGCATCTAGCGGCTGCGGCGGCTTTACTGCGACCGGATCGGTTAAAGCAAAGTCGGTGAGGCTACGATTAATCGCGATATCGATATGACTCGTACTTATTTTCACGCGCCGCTGGAATTTGACAGACACAAAGGCGGTTATTATTACAGCGATGATGCTTTTGAATTTACTTTGAATGATATTTCCGCGGAGGATGTTTGGAAAAAAAGTTATACGTTCTTTGCAGGAAAACGTAATTGTCGATTTTGAGTACAGCGGCAGGTGGAATACGAAAGCCGCCCTGCCGTATGTAAAAGAGCGTCTTTGGGCTGACAATCAGAAACTTACTGATTTTGAAGATGACGAAAAAACGCGGATTGATTTTTCGTCAACGCAAGTCCTGAAAGTTATGGAATGGATTTTAGCGCAGGGAGCGAATGTTGTTCCGCAAAGTCCGCAGTGGTTTGTGGATGATTGGAAGAAGATCGTAAAAGCTATGATGAAAAGGGTGGAAAGCTATATTAATAAATTTTCGAAGGCGGTTTCATTCGCGCGCTTGCCGTCTGAGTGCATATGTCCTGTGCGCTGCTTTCGAGTCGGGTGCGGCGCGAGTTCGTGTGGAAAGCGTGGGGCGGGCATGGAGAAAAAAGTTTTGAAAAAGGGAGGGGTAGGTACTTGACAGGGAGGTGAGAAAAGTAGTAAATTACAAGCTACCCGCGCAAATCACGGGTGCGCTGTTTGACAGGTAGAGGGAAGGAAAGAAAGCAAGACGCATGCGGAGATAAAAAAGTCTCCCGAATCAAGCGAGAGCAAGCGGGGACAAACGAACGGAATTATACCCGGAGCAATCCGGGAAACATAATGATGGAGAGTTTGATCCTGGCTCAGAACGAACGCTGGCGGCGCGTCTTAACCATGCAAGTCGAGCGGCAGGCAGCAATGCCGAGAGCGGCGGACTGGTGAGTAACACGTGGATAACGAA
>NZ_JAFEVM010000026.1:0-41079 GCF_016901105.1 Treponema sp. Marseille-Q4523
GCTTGACAAGACGCAGCTGTTGCAGCGAAAGCTTATCGCTATGGCAGTACAACGGTCATAGCTACGGTTAGATTTTTACTTGAGTAACCGAAACCGTTTCGGTTAGATTTTTACGTGAGGAAATACGGGGAGCGCAGGATAACCGCACACCGCGGTAAGCGAATGAGTCTTCCGACGCGACCGTCGATATACGAAAACGGGGCTGTCGAAAAACGATCGCGTTTTAGACAGCCCCGTTCCATTTTTGCATTCAACCGTATTATTTATTCAGCCGTTTTTCCAAATCGTCGAGACACTCGCTGAGTTCTTTCGGCAAATGCTTTCCGAACTTGGGATAGTGGTTTTCGCGGATGTCTTTGATTTCTTTTTTCCAGCCGTCAACATCGACCGACGTAAGCGCGGACATGTTTTTCTTGTACTCGTCGCTCAATCCCGTCGTATCGATCGCGCCTTCTTTCGGCATGTAGCCGATCGCGGTGTCGATGTAGTTGTCTTTGCCGTCGCAGCGATCGAATACCCATGCGAGGACGCGGCTGTTTTCACCGTAGCCCGGCCACATAAAGTTGCCGTCGCCGTCTTTGCGGAACCAGTTTACGTAGAAAATCTTCGGCAGTTTATCTTCGGTCGATTTGTGACCGATGTCGATCCAATGTCCGAAATAATCGCCCATATTATATCCGCAGAACGGAAGCATCGCAAAGGGGTCGCGGCGCACTTGTCCGACCTGATCGGAGATAACGGCGGCCGTCACTTCCGAACCGACGATCGAACCGAGGAAAACGCCGTGGTTCCAGTTTCTCGCCTGGTGTACGAGAGGGATCGTTGAAGGTCTGCGTCCGCCGAACAGGAATGCACTGATGGGCACGCCGTTCGGATCTTCCCAATTCGACGCGATACACGGGCACTGGTGTGCGGGCGCGGTAAAGCGCGCGTTCGGGTGCGCGACGCACTGTTCTTTGTCTTTCGGCGTTTTGTCGTTTTCCGGGCAGGGGCGTTTGTTGCCGTGCCAGTCGACGATTTCTTTGCCTTCCGGTTTGTAGCCGATACCTTCCCACCAAACGTCTCCGTCTTCGGTCAAACCGCAGTTCGTAAAGATCGTATTCTTTTCCGCCGCGCGCATCGCATTGTAGTTCGATTCGTCCGACGTTCCCGGCGCAACGCCGAAGAATCCGTTTTCGGGGTTGATCGCGTACAAGCGGCCGTCTTTGCCGAATTTCATCCACGCGATATCGTCTCCGACCGTTTCGACTTTCCAGCCGGGCAGCGTCGGGCGCAGCATCGCGAGATTCGTTTTGCCGCAAGCGGACGGGAACGCGCCGGTTATGTATTTTACTTCGCCCTTCGGGTTCGTCAATTTCAAGATGAGCATGTGCTCTGCAAGCCAGCCTTCATCGCGCGCAAGCACCGTCGCGATGCGGAGCGCAAAACATTTTTTGCCGAGCAAAGCGTTTCCGCCGTAACCCGAACCGTAAGACCAAATCGTGCGTTCTTCGGGGAACTGCGAAATGTATTTGTGCTCCATGTCGGCGCAGGGCCAAATGCCGTTGTCCTTTTCGCCGTTGTTGAGCGGTTTTCCGACCGAATGCATACACGGGATCCATGCGCCATCCGTACCGATATTGTCGAGCACTTTCGTTCCGACTCTCGTCATAATGTCCATATTGCACACGACGTATGCGCTGTCGGTGATTTCGATGCCGTTTTTGCCGATTGCCGAACCGACCGGTCCCATGCTGAACGGAATGACGTACATCGTGCGGCCGTGCATACAGCCCTTGTACAGCGCTTTCATCGTCTTTTTGAGTTCTTCGGGATCTATCCAGTGATTCGTCGGGCCTGCATCTTCTTCTTTTTTCGATGCGATAAAGGTACGCGCTTCGACGCGCGCAACGTCGGACGGGAGCGAGCGAAAAAGATAACTGTGCGGCTTTTTTTTGAGTTCTGTCGCAAGCCCCGCTTCGACGAGCTCTTTCATAAGCCTGTCGTACTCTTCTTTCGAACCGTCGCAGATATAGACGCTGTCCGGTTCGCACCATTTGACCCATTCTTCAACCCACGCTTTGATTTTAGCGTTTTTCAAATCTTTTATTTCCATAAAGAACTCCTTGCATTACGGTTGCGGTGATTCCATAGCGGTTTTGTAAACAATATAGCGCATTTGCCGGTTTTTGACAATGCACCGTGATTCAGTGCTTTAAAAAATTCAATGCCTGTCTGCGCTTCGTGCCGATGCACGATCCGAGTCTGTCCGCGTCGCGTAACGGGGATTTTACCGTTCGTTCACGCAAATCGATTTTGCACTATTCGCTCAACACCGCTTTTGCGAGCTGATCGGCACAGCTCGTCTTTTTAAATCCGCACGTGTTGCCTGCAAGCTTTGCCGCGATCTCTTCGGCGGTCATGCCGTCGCAGAGTTTTGCAACGGCTTTCAAATTGCCGTTACAACCGCCGGTAAATACGATATCAGTAATGCGTCCGTCATCGCCTTTTGTAAAGCGTATCGTGCGGGCGCATATTCCACGTGTTTTAAACGTTATTTCTTTCATCGGATTATATTTTCACCTTAAAAGAGATGCCGATATTTGTCGGCGTCACCGTTTCACCGTTCGGCACATCGACAAAAAAATCGAATGCTACCGAGCGGCGTTTTTAATTTGTTCCCGAGCCGCGCTCACGTCTTCGGCGTCGAGGCGGATCGCATACTTGTCGATAAAGCCGCCGTACAGAGACTCGCCGCAGATGAGCGAAATGACCGCGTGCTCTTTGCGTATGGCGGCCGCTCTGCCGCGCGGATTCGCAGCGATGAGCGAGCGATACGAATCGTATACGTCGATCACGGAAAGCTCTATGTCGCGCCGATCGATCGCTCTGTCAGGCTTCGACGGCACGACCAGTTCGCGCGCCGCCCCCGGATTGTCGGGATCGGGATAACGCAGCATATTCGCACTGAAAATATACGGCCACAGGTTTCGCTCGCCGTACTCCGCCTGCGCAAGGGCGGCGTAGAGATTATCGTCGGCCGCAATCCGCAACGATACTGTCCGTATTTCCGGCGCGGCTTCCGTGACAACGGTTTTCGGTTCGGCGACGACGGTTTTCGGCATCTCACGCACGGACTTTCCCGACGCTTTCGGAGTACGGTGCGTAAGCACGTATGCGAGTGCACCGATCATCAAAGCGGTAAGAACTACCGCAACGCCGGCAAAAAACCAGCATCGGCTGATATAGCGCTGACCCTCTGAGTAATCGTCGCCGTCGTAATCGGGATCGTGTATATCATCTTCGGTTTCCGGCAATTCGTCGGCATGCCGATTTTGAATCACGTGTTGTTGGACGATCTGCTGTTCGATAATTTGCTGCTGTATGACCGCATGGCGCACCGTCTGATTTTCGACCGCCGCTTTGCCGTCGATTTCCCCGCTCCGCTTCCGCTGCGTTTCCGCATCGTAAACAGGCGAAACGGAACAGTACGACATATCCGCCGTTTGCGCATAGGGGTCGGGTGCCGCGTGATGCGTAAACTGCGGCGCATAGCAGGTGCTTCCCGAAGCGGCGGAATGCGGCAGCGCGGCCGCTCCGCTCCGAAACGATTCCTGCGATACGGCTGTATGAGGTCTGTCTTTTCGGAATTCTTGCTGCGGCGCGGAAGGCGGCGCTTCGGATGAAAAATCGAAACGGGGCTCATCCGTCTGACCCTGATCGATATCGAAATCGTCGATTTCGTCAAATGCATCGCGCAGTGCTTCGGCCGCGGGATCGATCGGCGTTTCATCCGGCAGAGGCTTCGCCTCTTCGAGGGGCGCTTCTTCGATCACTTCGGGCTGCAAGTGTTCGTACGGCTTATTGACACGCTTGGCAAGTGCCGACACCGGAACGAATTTGATTTTATAGTACCCGGGTGTAAAAATCGTTTCGCCGGTAACCCTATCCGTGCGCTCCTTTTCGTCGACGAGCATCCGATCGAAAGTACCGAAGCCGAGCAGCTTAAACGAGCCGTTGTCGAGGATATCGCGTCGCACCGTATCGAAAAAGGAGTTTATCACTTGCTTGATTTTATTGTCGTCGAGCGATTTATCCGCAAGCCGCCGACTGACACGTTCGGCAAGCACGGAAAGCGTTACCGATTCCGCTGCGTTCGTTTTCGTCGTTTTTCCGCGAGGCGTATTTTTATTCGGCATTGAGCGTATCCTTTAAAATCTTTGCAGGCTTAAAACGTACGGTACGCTTTTCAGGATAGCGCATCTTTTGTTTTGTAAACGGGTTACGCGCGATTTTCCCTTTATTGACGTGAGTGTCGAAAACGCCGAATCCCGGCTGTGTATACTTGCCGCCGTTTTCCAAAACTGTGTATATCTCTTCGAGCATCGCCGAAACGACGTCACCGCATGTTCTCTTATCGAGTTCGACAGCCGCGCTGATCGATTTTATCAAATCCGAACGTATCATAATAATTATTATAGCATAAAACGAGAAAAAAGCCAGAGCAATATCGCGGTACGCGCGGCGCATAGACCGCGCGGCGCAGTCATTATTCGGCGAGCGGTTTCATGGACGTCATGTAAGCGCGGAGGCGGCTTCCGACTTTTTCGATCGGGTGATTTCGGATCTCCGCGTTGACGGCGACGAGTTCCGTATTGCTTACAGAATTGTCGGCGGCATTCATCCCCTTGCCGATCACGTCGATGCCGACGGAAGGCATGAATTCCTTTTCGAGGAAGGGAACGGCGGCGTTTGCAAAGAGCGCGCAGCCGTATTCTGCGGTGTCGGAGATGACGCGGTTCATTTCGTAGAGCTTTTTGCGGTCGATGAGGTTTGCGATGAGCGGCACTTCGTGCAGCGATTCGTAATATGCGCTTTCCGGCATGATCCCCGCTTCGACCATCGTTTCGAATGCGAGTTCGCAGCCGCACTTTACCATAGCGACGAGCAAAACGCCCTTATCGAAATACTCCTGTTCGGAAATCGCGTCGCCCGATTCTTCGGTCGTTTCAAACGGCAGGCGCCCTGTCGCCTCTCTCCATGCAAGCAGATCGCGGTCGCCGTTGTCCCAATCTTTCATCATCGTCGAGCTGTATGCGCCGCTTATGATATCGTCCATGTGTTTGCGGTAAAGCGGCGTCAGCAATTTTTTCAGCCGCTTCGAAAGTTCGTTCGCTTTGATCTTTGCAGGGTTCGACAGGCGATCCATCATATTCGTGATGCCGCCCCACTTGAGCGCTTCCGAAATATAATTCCATCCGTGCTGCAGAAATTTCACCGCATAGCCGGGCGCGATGCCGTTCGCCGTCATCTTATTGTAACACACGATCGTGCCCGCTTGCAGCATGCCGCACAAAATCGTCTGTTCGCCCATCAAATCGGATTTCACTTCGGCGACAAAAGACGATTCGAGAACGCCGGCTTTACTTCCGCCCATAGCGACGGCGAGCGCTTTCGCTTCCGCCCAACCGCGTCCGTCTGGATCGTTTTCGGGGTGAACGGCGATAAGATCGGGCACGCCGAAACCGCGCTGGAATTCGTGCCACACTTCCGTGCCCGGCCCCTTCGGCGCGCACATGATAACGGTATCTTCTTTCGGGATCTGCATACCCTCTTCGACGATATTGAATCCGTGCGAATACCAAATCGTAACGCCTTTACGTGCATACTTTAAAACTTCGGTGATAACCGGCGTGTGCTGTTTGTCGGGAGTCAGGTTTCCGATCACGTCGGCGGATGGAATCATCTCGGCATAGGTTCCGACTTTGAATCCGTTTTCGGTCGCATTTTTCCAGCTCTGCCGTTTTCCGGACACGGCGCTTTCACGGAGCGCATACGCGACATCGAGACCGCTCGCTCGCAGGCATAAACCTTGATTTAAGCCCTGTGCGCCGCAGCCGACGATGACGATCTTTTTGCCTTTGAGCGCTTTTACTCCGTCATCGAATTCGTCTTTCGCCATGGAGCGGCAGTGACCGAGCTGCAAGCGCGCTTCACGCCACGGAATCGAATTAAAATAATTTTTTCGTTCACCCATACAATCACCTCTGCGATACATCGTTATTAAAATCAATTGTCCGAGGAGTGCCTTTGCCGCCCGCTCAAACGGATACAGTATAGACGAATAGGCGGTGTGCGTAAAGATAAAAAACTATTGACGGGTAAAAAAAAACTGCCCGAAACCGAAGTGTTCGGGCAGTCTCATCGTTATGCCGCGTCTTTTTCTTTCGGCGTCTGCTTTATTTTTTCGATCAGGGCGGCGTCGCGCTTTTCGCAGATTTTACACATCGTCTCCCGTCCCGCATCGATCGCTTCCTGTACGCTCCCCGCGGTAAGCTCTTCCGTTCTGCTCAACGCCGAACAGTCTTCGTGCGTATGAAAGCGCTTGCCGTGCGCCGTCCAATACACTTGCTGAGTGCCCGCCGCCTGCGCGTAGGATTCCGCCGACACCGGATCGAAGTCGTAGCTTGCAAGTCCTCCGATGATGAGCAGGATCGCCGCCGCTGCAACGCCGACCGCTTTCGTGCGCTTGTCGGTATCTTTATTCAAAAGCAAAAGGACGATAAACGGAACGAAAGCCGCCGCACACGCGATGACGCCCATATTGTTCCACAGCCAAAACTTCAGCGCATTCGCTTCCGACGCAGGTGCGATTCGATTCGCCTTTTTCCAAAGCTGCGCGCCCGCGACGACGAAAATAAAATCGATGACGAGCAAAACGATTCCCGCAACAAGCGGAGAAAGCTTTGTGAAAAGCGGGATCGCGATCTTTTCCGTCATCACACACAACGCAAGCACTTCAAATGCGATCGCAAAAACCCACAGTACGACTGCGGCGAGGCGAAGCGGCAACGCGCTTCCCGATTGTCCGCCTGCATTCGGCGCCGTTCTCACCGTTTTTCCGGTCGATGCCGAAACGATCCTATGTTTTATCGCCATACACACTCCCGTAAATTATTTATTTTAATAATCCCTTGAGCAGATCGCCTGCGAGCTTCGCAGTATCGGACGCTCCGGATTTTTTTGCCGTTCCTTGCGTTTTCGCACCCGATGCGCCCAAAAGACTTCCGAGTACGTCGCCGACGTTTACGTTTTTCATAACACCGCCGATCAGCGCCGAAAGTGCGGCGCTCGACGTATCGGTTCCGGCAGTTTTTCCGAGCAGGCTCATCAAAAGAGGAGCTGCCGCCGCAAGAATGCTCGATACGGTAGAAGCATCGGTGCCCGCCGTCTTTGCGATCGACTTCGTCGTGGAAGTTGCGCCGGATCCGAGCAAGTGCTTGATGATCTTTGCGCCGTCGTCCAAATCGACGTTTTTCATAAAGGTGCCGAGGTTCGCCGTACTCACGCCCGCGTGGTCGGCAAGCGCGGATGCAAAGCCTTTCGCCGATTCCTTGTCGGCAGCCTGTTTACCGGCTCCTTTTAAGAGTGCGGGAACGGCTTCGGCGAGAACCGCGCGTACCGTACCGGTGTCGGTATCGCACGCTTTGCCGATATTCGAAACGCTCGATGAGCCCAGCAATGTCGTCAGTATCGATGATGCGTCCATATTTTCCTCCGTAAAGATAATTCGTTTTCGCCCGTACACTGCGATGCGAGTAAACACGGCGCCGTTTTAGGCAATGCCCGACTGCACCTTTTCACGCAAGCACGTATCGGCGAAAATTATACCGAGCCGATTATCCGCCGTCAATGAACGTACACATGACCGGTCGCCGCAGTCTCGAATGCGCAAGAAATTTAATTGATAATTGATAATTGATAATGTGTAGTCGGTAATTATCCATATACACATTACACATTATCCATTACCCATTATCAATTGGAAAAAGCGCCTACGCCCGACCGGAGTAACGCGAAGCGGACGCGCGAGCGGCGCGGCCGGAGCGAAAGCGGAGTTACGGAGGGCGGGTTCTTCCGATACGTGCCGTCCGAAAAAGTATAAAACAAAAAATTATTAATTTTTATTTGTATGAAGAGATATAGGCGGGACGTTTCGGATTGCTCCGCCGACTGACACATTTTTGTACGGATCGTATTGCACATACGTTGTAAATGTGCAATGACAAAACTCGCCGTTCAAGCTATAATAATACTATGCGATTTACGAGTACACGAAACAAAGCCCTGTCGGTCGGCTTTGCGGAAGCCGTCCTGCACTGTATGCCGAAAGACGGCGGACTCTATGTGCCTTCGGACACGGAAGACTTGCGCCGCTGGATCCTCTATACCGATAAAGCGACGTCGTTCGCGTCGGTTGCCGGAGCGCTCACGTCCGCTTTTATCAAAGATGAATTCAGCCCGATCATCTGCGAAACGATCGCGACAAAAGCGTTTCCGTTCGAACCTGCCGTTCGTCGCCTCGACGATGCGCTTTTTATGCTCGAACTCTTTCACGGGCCTTCCGGCTGTCACCGCGATTTCGGTATCGCATACCTTACGGCCTGTCTCGAAACGATTTTGCAGATGAGGGACAGCAGCGCGACGATTTTGGCGGTGACGCGGCGTGAAACCGGTGCCGTCCTCGCACACGAGCTGCGCGGGAAAAAACGCATAAAAGCCGTCGTCGTCTGTCCGAAAGGGAGCGTATACGGTATGCAGGAAAGCGATTATTGTTGGAACGGAGGCAATATCTATCCCGTAGAGATCGAAGGAACGGAAGACGACTGTCGAAACCTCGTGCGCGCGATCTTCGCGGACAGGGATTTTTCCGAAGCCAAGCGGCTGACCGTCGCAAATACCGCAAATATCGGGCGGCTTTTGCCTCAGGCGTTTTTTTACCCGTTCGCGTTTTCCCGTTTGAAAGACGAAGTGCCCGGCGATATGTACTACGCGCTCGCACCGGGCAACTACAGCAATATCGTCGCGGGTTTGTACAGCTGGCGTTTTGCGCTGCCTTTGAACGGGTTTTTTATTCCCGCAGCCGATGCGCTCACCGTCGATGCGGCAGGCGACTGCATCGTCCTCGATTCGGTCGTTCCGTACGCCGACCGAAGACCTGCCGATCCGACCGATCCGTCGAACATCGAGCGGCTCGAAGAAGTGTTTTCCGCAAATAAACTGATGATGCGCAATTTCGTGTATCCGGTAAAGCTTACCGATGCCGTGACCGACGATGCGGTAAAAGAGCTTTTTGTAAAATACGGCATACTTGCCGACCGCCACACGGGGCGCGCCTACGCTGCGGCAAAACTCAAAGCGGATATATCGGCGGAAGACGGGGGAGCCGTCGTCATCGTCGCACGCGATCATCCGTGTCTGTCAGCGGATTATATCCGCCAAACGACCGGCGAAGCGCCTAAGATGCCCGAGCGCATCGCATCGGTGCTGAAAATTTCCCGCATTGCGAGGGCGGCGATTTCGTCTGAAGCGGAATTGCGCGCGATAATCTCCGAAGTCGCCGGATGATCGTTCTTCCGCCGTCGTCGCACACTTTATAAAAATATTCGGGGAAGCGTTCGCTCACATAAATCCGCGCCGCCATCGAACTAAGCATGGTATCGGCTGTGCCGTTAAATTCGTTTATAGGTTTTTTATTCGTCGGGGGGGTAATATTCCTGTACTCTGCGTCGGGGTTGTTGATTAAGTTTTATAAACGCACGATTTAATGATATATGGCAGCTCCGATGCGGAAGGTAAAGCCGTTTTCACCGTTTTTATCCCGCGTATAATATATTCCCGCGCCGGGCATACACAGGGTTTTGGGTATCAATACACACACATCGCTTCCTGCCTGTATACGGCCGAAACCCTGCATGCCGCTTGATGAAAAAGGCGAATATAAAACCGCAGACAGATGTACCGCATAAAATCCTTTTTGAAAACTGCCCGATACTCCCGTTTTTAAATTTCCGTTAAGCGGATACAGCTCTCCTCCTGCGATACCGAAAAATACCTGTTCCGACACTCCGATGCACAGCGGACCGTGATCGATCGCAAAAAGGCTTCCCGTATGTAAAATTCCTTCATTAAAAACGCTTGCGGCTTTGCCGGACGAATATGCGCCTCCTAAAAGTGCCCCGTATCGGAACATACCGCTTTTGCAGACGGCTTTTAAACAGCCTTGTATGATAAGGGGATTTGCTCGTGAGAGTTTTATTTCGGTTCCCGTCGTACATGAAAGTTCCAAAAATTCCAAGGGTGCGTAGGCAAAGCCTAAGAAGAGCGGAGCGGTTTTAAAACCTTTGCTCAGGGAAAAATCGGTGCCGCACGTACTTGCGCCGTACAGGCTTCCTTTGGGCATAAGGTGCGCTGCAGGAACAAGACCTGCCGACAATCCGCTTGTCGAAAAGAGGCTGAGAGGAACGGATGGAGCCGTATCTACTGCGACGGAAAGCGGTTCGGATTGTATAAACTCGGTACTGGCTGCTCCCCGTACTTGAAGATAAGCCGTATAGATACCTTTTTTAACGATTGCTCCGTTCTCGTCTCGACCGTCCCACGTGCTGTGTGCGTTTTCGGCGGCGAACGGTTTTAAACCTCTCCGATATACAAGCCGGGAGTCCGCGCCGTATATTTCCAGCATACCCTCTCCGGGAGCGGTAACGGAAAAATTGAAACGGCACATTCCCAATGTACCCGGATTATACGGATTAAAACGCTTTTTTTCGGCGGAAAAAGAAATCAATTCAAAATCCGCGTCTTGTAAGCTTACATCAAGTTCAACCTGTGTTTTTCCGAATACGTATACCTTTGTTACGGCCGTCTTTTTACCGAATTTTTTTACTTCGATTATGTGTTCCCCTTCGGGAACCTTCAGTATCCATTCGCAGCCGCGTATGCCGTTTTGTTCAAAGTACGTGTATGAACCGTCGTAGTTTTTTTTAGCCGCTGTTCCCAAGGAAAAACAGACGAAAAGATTTCCCTGTTTGACACCGTCTAAATACAGGGCGGCATCCGTTTCATTAATCCGGAGATGCAACTCTCCGGAGGTTTGCCGTAATTCGGTTGTTATTTGGTATCTGCTTTCATTTTCAAGATCGCATTCGGACTCCTGCGCATAAAGAAAGCCCGTCGAATATACAAGGAACGCGATAATGACGGCAGTTTTTTTTATACAGCGCATGGATATGTATTATCACATTTATACGGTAAAGACCAGTACATATTCCGCGCCGCCATCGGAATAAGCATGGCATCGGCTGTGCCGTTAAATTCGTTCATAGGTTTTTATCACACCTCCATAAAATAGTATACAAGTTAAGGCTCGGTTTAAGTCAAGGGAAAAATTGTTGGCAGGGGAAATTTATTGATAAATGAAAACTTAATATAGCCGGCCGCTGCTTTTTTACCGAGCCTGATGTCTTTTTTCGCCGATTATGCTTTGTACAAATTGTACCGCATCGTCCGCGGCTTTCCGCATCGCGTTTCCGTAAAAGACGTGCTTTTCCCCGTCGAGCTTTATGAGCTTCGCATCGGGAAAGGTTTTGACCGCCCGTTCCGAATACGACAGCGGTACAAGCGGATCGTCGCTTCCGTGAATGATGAGCGTTTTGCCGGAATACTGCGGCATCAACGTATAAATATCAAAGGACAGAACATCCTTATTATAAATCCGCCCGACGGTTTTTCCGAGGAGCCTCATTGTGTCGGGAATCCGTTCCGGATCGGGTGTGCGCCGCCGAACGTAATCATGCAACACAAAAGCGGGGTATAATAAAATCAAACCCGCGACGTCGGCGGGGCGTTTTGCTGCGACATAGGTTGACACGAATCCGCCTTGGCTTTCTCCGAATAAAAAAATTTGCTCCGCCTTAAAACGCGCGTCGGCTTTTAAGTTGTCGAGAATGACAATCAAATCTTCGGCTTCGGTAAGCACCGACATTTCCGTCATTTTTCCGTCGCTTTTGATATGCTCGCCGCCGCCGATAAACTCGAAAATGTATGCGGCGATGCCATGCTCCGCAAAAGATTCGACATAGCCTTTAACGCCTCCGCGGTTTCCGCCGAATCCGTGCGAAAGGATGACCAGGGGCACGGGAGATGCTCGGTCGGGTATAAAAAGCTCTCCGGATATTTTCATGCCGTTTCTTTGAAAGTTTCGTTCTTCGACTTTAAAGGCGGGCGATGCCGCGTTTGTCTGCGCCGCGGCGAAGGCTCCGATACATAAAACAGCTGCCGCTAAAGCAAGACGGCTCCAAAGGGCAATAGCGGCCGTCATTTTTGAAAATCTATTCATCGCTTTTCTCCGAAGTTCCGAATCGTGCCCGTTCGGGCATCAGCGCTTATCATTTTATCGATTTAATAACGGCCGGACAATTGTCGTCTTTACACTTGTCAAATTTAAATTGCCCGAATTTCGACTTTGCCGGAACTCGAAATTTTCCAATCGTTTCACGCATCAATGAATGCCGAAAATAAAAAAACCGGCTTTCGCCGGCTTTACGATGAACGTGCTTTGTAATTTATTTGTCTTCGATGACCGCGATGATATCGCTCATTTTGAGGATGAGGTGGTCTTCGTTGTTGATCTTTATCTGCGTGCCGGCATATTTGTCGTACATGATGCGTTCGCCGACTTTGACGGTGATTTTGTCTTCTTCGGTACCCGGTCCGACTGCGACGACTTTTGCCGTCTGCGTTTTTTCCTGCGCCGCTTCGGGTATGATGATGCCCGATGCCGTTTTCGATTCCGCTTTTTCGTTTTTGACGAGAACCCTGTCCGCTAAAGGTTTGATTTTCATGCTATGCTCCTATGATAAAAGCTGCCGTCAGCTGCGCGCCGAAAAGCGCAAACCGCGGTTTCCGCAACGCAAAAACCGCAGTCGATAAAAAGCTTCCGCTTTTTAGACGGCTTTCGTTTGTGTAAGCAGTATATAAAGCCTTACAATCTTTATATATTTATAATATACTTATTTTGTGTCCGCATCGTCAACAGGGAAGGAAAATGAAAAAGTACACTATATTTTTTATAATCGCAGTAACGGTATCGTTTTTTGCGGGGTGCGTATTCGGATATATACAAACAAATAGACAATACGACCGGGTTTCCGTTGCGCTGCGAAAAGAAAGATTGCGTATCTACAATCAAATAAAAGAAAATTACGGCGTCTATGAAAAAGGTTGCAAAGACGTGAAAGAAATCGCCGCGATCGATTTTTTTAAATCTATGGCATTATATGTTGTTGAAGAAAACGGAGTAAAAACAATTCGCGTTTCCGAATGATCGGTAACGAAGACTTGCGGCGAGCTATGAGATTTTCTGACGAAACGGAACTTATGGAAAAAAAACGCATCGTGCGGAAGGCGATGCGGAAGGCGATTTTTGAATTTACTGCGGAAAAAAATCGCGCGGATGCGGCGTCGAAAAAGATCGAGCGCCTCCTGCTCGGTTCCGAACTCTATGCGGTCTCAGATGCCGTTTTTATATTCGTATCCGATTCGAGCGAAGTTGAAACGCGGGGTATCATCGCATCCGCTTTGAAAAACAAAAAGCGAGTTGCGCTCCCGCGCTGCATCGATGCTTACGGTACGATGGAATTTTATTATCTCGATGCGGCTCTTCCGTTCGAAGTGCAGACGGAAATCGGCGCCTACGGTCTTACGGAGCCGAAAACCGATCTCGAAAAAGTCGATACGAAGAGCTTTCCGCACAGCGCACTTTTTCTCGTACCCGCTCTCGCTTTTTCTCGCGACGGCCGTCGGCTCGGAAAGGGAAAGGGCTTTTACGATCGATATATCGCGCGGATTTCCTATGCGCTTCCGATTTTGACAGGTCTCTGTTTTTCGTGCCAGATCATAAACGATGTCCCCTCCGGCGTCCGCGACGCGGGAGTTTCGCATATCGTGTGCGAGGACGGCATCTTTCCGTGCGTGCCGCCGCATGACGCGGATCGACATCGTGCCGATTGCGCTTTGTAGGCCGGTACGAATATTGATTAAAAGGCCGGTGTATGCTACTTTTCAAAGAGATGCGCAGATATATCCTTTTGATCGTTTTATCCGCTTTTTCTCTGTGCTCGTGTAGATCGGTTTCGTCAAAATCCGAGCATACCGCACTCGAACCGTCCGTATCGCTCAGACCTGTGCGGCGTGCATCTGCACAAAGCGGTAAAGACTCCGATCCCTGTCCTGAAATCGTTTTGACCGAGAGGGAAGGGCGTGTGGAAACTTCGTACGAAATCCTTGCAGAAGGAAGCTACGGTGCGGAATTCGTCACTGCGGTAATCGAAAACCAAAAAGACTTGGACAGGCTGTATGCACTTTTGCACGGGCGATCGGATAGGCCGGCGCCCAAAATCGATTTTAAACGAAAAAAGGTAATCGCCGTATGCGCAGGCCGTTTTAATACCGGCGGCTACGGCATACGACTGCATTCCGCGGTATACACGAAAGACGGTTTGGAAACGGTATTTTTAATAACCGCCCCCGCGCCGACTCAAATAGTAACGCAAGCTTTTACAACTCCCTACCTTATAATCAGTATAGATGTCTCCCCTTCAGAGCGGGTTTCGGTTGCGATACGTCGATTCGAAGGGGTTAAATTCGGAGGAACATCCTATGAAACGGAAATTACGGATCGCTCTTGTAGCGCACGATAACCGCAAAGCCGACATCGTCGACTGGGCGCTGTACAATGCCGAAATGCTTTCACAGCACAGGCTTTTTTGTACGGGAACGACGGGCACGCTCGTGCGGGAATCCTTTATGGGGCACGGCATTTCGAGCGACATCACGTGCATGCATTCGGGGCCGATGGGAGGGGATGCGGAAATCGCGGCGCTCGTCGTCCGAAAGGAAATCGATTTTGCAGTCTTTTTTATAGACGATTTGAATCCGCAGCCGCACGAAGCCGACATTCAAATGCTTTTACGCCAGTGCAGGATCCACAATATACCGATCGCGTGCAACCGCTACAGCGCCGATTTGATGATCACGAGTTCGCTGTGGGACGATACCGACTATGTGCCGAAAGATCCGATTTACGCGCCGTTTGACAGAAAGGCATTCGAAGAAAGCCTCAAAGAAAAGACGTGAGGCGCGGATCGACTGCTTTGAAAAAGCGGCATTGCGTTCCGTATCGATGTTTTTCAATATAAAATCAATAATTATTAATTTTATTGGGAGATGAGTTCGGGGCTTTCGAGCTGTCGGAAGAAGTGTCGCTTTGTGCCGAAGGTTTAAATTGAACGTCTGAGATAGCGCCGTTCAATTTAACTTCGAGTTTCGGACGAAGCCGAAACATCGCTTATTAACTGTGCGCTTGTGCGCACGAATTGCCCAGCTCCTAAATCTGAAGATTTACTCGCTGTGCAATTTTAAGGAACGGACAGGTGAAGTGCCTTTTGTTCACCGTCAGCGGCTCATCCTCCCCGATGCATCTCCGCCCATAAGCTTTTCCGCTTCTTCTACCGAAATGTGATTGAAGTCGCCTTCGATCGTCTGTTTTAAGCAGCTCGCGGCGACGGCGAAATCGACCGTCTTTTGCGGATCGAAACCTTTTACGTTTCCGTAGATGAGTCCTGCACCGAAACTGTCGCCGCCTCCGACGCGGTCTACGATGCGGATGAGATATTCTTTGCTGTAATAATAATTTTTGCCGTCATAGAGGAGGGCTGCCCATTTGTTGTCCGATGCGCCGAGCGACGTGCGGAGCGTGATCGCAACCTGCCGCAAGTGAAAGCGGTCTGCCAACTGTTTTGCGACATCTTCATAGCCTTTTTTATCGAGCTTGCCGCCGGTTACGTCCGTGTTTTTTGCCGAGATGCCGAAAACTTTTTCCGCGTCTTCTTCGTTTGCAATGCACACGTCGATGTATTCCATGAGTTCCGCCATGACTTTGCCCGCTTTTTCCGAAGTCCACAATTTTTTGCGGAAATTCAAATCGCAGCTTACCGTGATATTTTTCGCTTTCGCTTTTTTACACGCTTCGAGACAGATTGCCGCGACATTGTCTCCGAGCGCGGGCGTTATGCCCGTAAAGTGAAACCATGACACATCGTCGAATATCGCCTCCCAATCGAAGTCCGTCGGAGATGCCGTTTGAAAGGAAGAACCCGCCCTGTCGTAGATGACGAGGGAGCCGCGCTGGCTTGCGCCCTTTTCCGCGTAATAAATGCCGAGCCGCTCTCCGCCGCGGGCGATCAGTTTCGTATCGACACCGAATTTGCGCAGTTCGTTCAGCGCCGCGTCCCCCATTTCGTGCGCGGGAAGCTTTGTGACGAACGAAACGGGCACATCGAAATTTGCCAAAGAAACGGCGACGTTCGATTCCGCGCCCCCGTATACGACATCGAATTTATCCGCCTGTACGAAACGCTTATAGCCTTCCGGCGCGAGACGCAGCATGATTTCTCCGAACGTGATTACCTTAGCCATGAAATCCTCCGAAATTGCGACGGGCAGTGCAACTATCCGTCAGTATAAACGTATGTCGCGTGTTTTGCATAGCCGCGCGTATCTATGCGAAACCCTCAACAATATGCTATACTGTTACAATTCGAATTACGTATATTTCATAATGTTGTCGAGGTATCTATGTATAAAACGCGGAAGCGAATCGTTTTTTTTACCCTCAACGCTGCAATCTTAATTCTGTTTATCGTTGTGTCATCGATGCTCATGCCGGAAGATATCGCCGGTCATTCGTTTGCCCTGCTCATATCGATCCCTGCGACCGTTTTCGTTCTCTTGCTGCTCGGGGGCGATGCCGTGCGCGATATGATCGGCAGTCGAATACATCAGCGAATTTTCGAAAAAAGCGAAACGCGCTATTTGACGCGATTCACCAACCGCCTGCGTTTTTGTTATTCGTTTGACGACTTGTATAAAGTATTTGCGGACATCCTCGAAAACGAAGCCGGTTGTTCGGTTCTCTTTATCGATCGGGAAAAAAATTACGTTTTGTACAACAGTCCGGACCGCTTTGCATCTTCGTCTGAGGTGCGCGATGTGCTTGAGCGAAACTTTCCGCTTTCATGGCCGGAAGGAATCTATCTGCTCGACGATTCACTCGGTATCGTTTCATCGGTAAAAGAAGCGCGCGGATTTTTCTTCGTGTGCGGTACACAGCAGCTTTTTATCTTTTGCCGCTATACGAAACTGTTTGATGCCGATGCGTACCGGCAGCTCTATGAAGAGTTTGCGCGTTTTCAATCGCGTTCCCGTACGATTTCAAACCTTACCGAAATTTCCGATCTTACGAAAGAATGGCAGCTGCTTGCGGACACGCAGCGCTCCTTTCTTCCTCAGCAGATGCCCGTCATTCCGAAGCTCCAGCTCGCCGCGTATTATAAACCGCTCATCAACGTTTCGGGAGACTATTATTCCGTTTTGCAAATCGATAAAAATAAAACGCTGCTCCTGCTCGGCGACGTTTCAGGAAAGGGACTTGCGGCGGCGCTCATCATGGGTCTGGTCGTAAACACCTTGAAGATCATCGACGATAAAGAGAACATCGAAAATATTATCCGTGAAATCGACCGTGCCATAAAAAATATGAAACTGCAGGATAAATATACGGTCTTATTTCTCGGTCTCGTCGATACCGATGCGATGACGCTGCGCTATGTGAACGCGTCCATGTCCGATCCCCTCGTTCTCTCGCGCGTGCCGAGCGGTTATAAGATAAAGCCTCTCGCATCGAATGCGAGTCTTGTCGGCATCATCGATTTGGGGGACATCACGGTCGAAGAACGAAAGCTCTACCGAGGAGACACTATCCTCATCGCGTCCGACGGTTTGTCGGAGATCATGAACAGCGACGGCATCCAACTCGGCAACAGTGACGTTTTCAAAGAAACGCTGTGTTCAAGCGCCGACAAAACGCCGCAGGAATGTATCGACGATATCGTACGCCTGATCCCCGAATATAACGGCGGCGCGCGGCTTCATGACGATATCACGATGATGGTTGCAAAGGTGGGCTGATATGGCGTTTGTAATACTCAATTTTGCGCTTTCCGTTTTTTTTATCTGGTTGTCATTTTACATAAGCTATGTACATCGTACGAAAGGTATGTACAGCGACCGAATTGTCGCCGATATTATTTTAGCGACCGTTCTTTCCGTATTGCTTACCGCCGCAATCAATTTGCCGTTCGGTGAAGGCGTCTTCCTGCTGGTCGCCAAGCTGCTTTTTTTTATCGAAGCCGTTTTTTTAACGAATATTTCATTTTACTTTATTTTACGAAGGGCAAAACGAGGTATTCCGCTCATCATAGCCATGATGGTATTTTTATTTGTGTTTGCCCTTTATATCGTATTTATGAAATTTCAGCTGATCGTGATTTCTCCCGACGGCGGCATAAAAATCGTCTCGCAATATATTTTTAGCGGCGATATGGGCAATATTTTTACGTGGACATGGCTCACCGTTTTCGTTGTTTTATATCGCTTTGTGCTGCCGGGTACTTGCGTTCTTATCATGCTGCTGCTCAACGAATACAGTTCTACGCGGCTCGAAAGGTATCTCGGTTACCTTGAATTGTTTTCCGTACTCTTTATGTGGGGCATGCTCCTGTTCATCAGATTTTTGTCGCGGGACATAGCCGGTTTTTATCTGTTCTATCCGCTCGCATACGAATTCCTTTTGCTGATGCTGCTGCGTTCGGAATCGGTTCGCGCGATGCCGTCGGCAAGCGATGCGCTTGTGTATATTCTTCGGCTTTTGTTCGCATATATTATTCCGAGCGTTTTTCTCGTTGCCGTTTTCACGTTGTTGTTTCCGATCGTCGGCGGCCGCTCTTTGCAGTTTTATACGATTTTGGTTGTCGGTACTGCGCTGTCGCTTTTGTTTATCTGGGGTATGTCCAAATACCTTACGACGACGCGCCGCCTTCGTCCGACCGACTATGAAACCGCTTTGGAAACCGACCTCGCGTCGATCGACTACAGCGGCGAAATGGATGAAATCATCATGAGCGTATACAATATGTTTACGAGAAACGTGCAGTGTTCGTCCATGTCCGTATTCGTCAATAACGGGAATGAGTACCTTGAAAACGCGTTTTCATCCGTCATCCGTGATACTCCCGTTCGCGCCGACAACCCCGCCTTTGATGCGCTGTTGAACGCAGGTCGGAACGTCATCGCATTTTCGGAAATCGATGCGCGCAGCGATATTGCGGAGGCGAGGGAATCACTTGAAACGCTCTTTACCGATACGCATTCGGACGCGCTCATTCTGTTGAGCGAAGGACGCAATCTGCTCGGCTGCATCACGCTCGGCTTAAAGACGAGCGGCGAACATTATACGGTCTACGATATTTCCATCCTTACGCGCTTGTATTCGTACTTTTTCGTATTCGGCTACTACATGCGCAATATTTCAAACAGAGAGATCATCGGTACGGTCAACCGTGAGATCCGCATGTCTTCTCAAATCATTGCGTCCATTCAGGAAGACGTCGATGCCGTCACGAATACAAAAGCCGATGTCGGCTATATCATGAAATCGGCGCACAATATCGGCGGCGAATTTATCGATTTGATCAGGATCAACGATCATACGCATCTGTTCGTTATCGGAAGTTTGAGCGGACAGGGGATTGCCGCGAGTATGAACATGGTCATTTTAAAATCGGTCATCAGAACCTTTCTTGACGAAACACACGACTTTAAAATGCTTGTGCAGCGGGTCAATGTATTTATACGCGAAAACCTTCCGAAGGGCAGCATTTTCAACGGCGCCTTTGCGCTCGTCGATTTTTCCGTCGACGTGATGTATTACATCAACTGCGGCATCCCCGCGATTTTCGTGTATACGCAGTCGTACAATAATATCATCGAAATCCAGGGACGCGGTCATGTGCTCGGCTTTGTACGCGATATTGCACCCTATATTTCGGTACGGCAGATAAAACTTACCAAAGGCGATATCGTGCTTTCGTGTACGAACGGTGTCCTTACGTCGCGCTCGCTGCGCGGAGATGTTTTCGGCAAAGAGCGTGTACAGCAGGTTATGCTTTCGAACTTGACCTTTCCCGCTTCGCGCATAGCGCAGTTCGTCTATGACAATCTTGTTAAATTTATGTCGAAAGAAATCGAGGCGGACGTAAGCGCCCTCGTTATAAAATACGCATAGTGTTCGGAGATACTTATGGCTCAATTGACGATTACTGAAAAAAGCGGCGCGAATTACGTATTGTATGAACTCTCGGGCGCGATCAACGCGTATACGCTTGGAGAACTCGAGCAAAAGCTGTACGACGCGATCGCACGCGATAACGTCGTACTCGATTTATCGAAAGTCTCCGAAATCGATTATTCCGGTATGGGGACGATCATGGCCGCGTTCAACGACGGAGAAGCCAAGGGGCATGCGCTGTATCTGCTGTCGCCTTCGGCAGAAAGCCGCGAAGCCGTCGACGCGACGGGTTTTTCGCAAGTGCTCCGCATCATCAATTCCGTGACCGAAGTCCTGTAAGTGCACGGTACGACGGCAAACCGCCGCCTCCGATTTCGGTGCGCTGTACATTGTTCTATAAAAAAAGTATTAATAATTATTAAGGGATACGGTCTATGTACGGGGCGATTTTAGGGGATATAATCGGAGAGCCGTATGAATCCGGCGGGAATCCGAAGACAAAGGATTTTCCGCTCTTTCGTGCCGTGCCCTCTTTTACGGACGATATGCACACAGTGATGCGGGAATTCGACAAAAAAGCTCACGCGATTGCTGCGCGGTGGACCCCGCTTCATGCAATGTACGGCAGAGATGCCGTGTCGATATGTTGCAAAACAGTTGCGTATTTTATACTATGTAATCACATATAACTGCCATGAAAAACGTATTTGAAAAAATCAAAATGAACGGGAGAAAAATTGCAGCTTCTCCCGTAACGTTGAGGGCATTGTACCTCGTCGTGTTGCTCGAACTTATGCTGTTCCCTTTCAGTATGACCGGCATGGATTTGTTCGATCCCGAACAAACTTCCCGCCTGCTGTTTCCGTTTACCGTATTGTTTTCGGGTGCGGTAACGAAAGGTTTTAATTTTTTTTATATTTGCTGCCTTTCGTTTTTTCTTTTGCCGATAACGTTTATAGTCATCGCGCTGTCATTTTTCCGAAAAGAAATAACCGAGCTCATCATATATCTGTGTTTGCTTGTTTCGCTGACGTTTTACTTGGCGGCGTCCGTTTGCGGAATCATTTTATTTGCGAATACCGCCCGCTGGTTTTCTTCGCTGAGTCCCCTCGCGTATGCGGCGTTTTTTTCGGCTTTGATCTTCCATGCGTGCCTCATCGCCGTCGGGATCGTTTCCATAAAAGCGCAAAACGAATCTTATGTCGAATATAAAAAATTATTAAAAGAAGAAGAAAAAAAAGAAGCCGTCATTCGGAAAAAGGCGGCGGAAAAATTGAAAAAACGGAAAAAGACCGAAGCCGATGCAGATGAAAATTTTACCGCCGTAAGAACCGCTTTGAGCGAATGGGTACATAGCGTGCGGACTGTTAAAATCAAAACGCACATAAAAATCAAGATAACCGTCGTTATTCTTTTGACGATCCTTATCATTCTTTCGACGTTTATCTACACCGATTTGAAAAATTATAAAGCGCTTGTTTCGCAGACCGCCGACAATACGGGTAAAAATCTTGCGGAGCAGGTTGCCGCGATTTACGATTTTTCCGACGGACTCCATACGAAGATAAGCGCTTTTCTCGAAGGCATCAACAAAACCAATGCGTCTTCGCCTTTTCCCTGTCAAAGAGCGGATATCATTACGACGAGCGCAAAATCGAATGTTTTTCTCGAAGCGATCGATTATGCTACCGAGTTGCCGGAATTCGACGTTTTTTCGTATACGACGGCTGCAGGGGAGATCCATAAAATCCCTCAGGAAGAAAAAAGGATCTTACCGTCGGAAGCCATTCAGTACATAGTCCACTTCCAAGACATAAACACGAGAAGCAAGCCCATTTACAAAGAGGGAAAAGACACGTGCATCTATGTATATCCCGTAACATTTTCGAGAAAAGACGGCCAAAAGCTCGTGGGATTTTCGGTCGTTACGTATTTGAAAGAAATTTTAAACCGACCGTATTTTCAGGCAAAAGTTTTTATCCTTTCGATCTCGGTGATTTTTTTCTATGCTTCTATAATCATCACGCTGTTCCTCGCTGACTTTATAGTAAATCCCGTTCTCTTCCTTTGCGGCAATATCAGACGAACGGCGAACAGTCTCAGCGATATGCTTGCCGGAAATGCAAAGATCGAATCGGGTAAATTGATTTTTGAAGAAACCGTCCATACGAACGACGAGATAAAAAATCTCTCCGTCGAAATAAACAATATCGTATCGCTTGTGCGCGGTATGCTTCCCTATGTGTCGTTTCACACGGTGCAGAACGCGGAAAAAAGTACCGGCCGTTTGAGCACGACGCGCGAGTTGTGTTTTTTGTTTACGGATATCCGCGGCTTTACGAGCCTTTGTGAAAAGGTACAGCCGAAAGAAGTCATACGGCTTTTAAATCATTACCTCGATATCGAAACGAAAATTATTTTCGATAACGGAGGCGATGTCGATAAATATGTCGGCGATGAAATAATGGCGTTTTTTTCCGGAGCGAAAAAGGAAATCAACGCGTGCAAAGCCGCAATGGAAATTCGCAAAGCGATGTACCGCGAAAAACAGCTCGCGCTCGAAAAGGGGGCGGATGCTATCGCCGTCGGTATCGGGATCAATTCGGGTTCCGTCGTATTCGGTTCCGTCGGTTCGGAAACGCGCAAAGATTTTACGTCGATCGGCGATACCGTAAACCTTGCGGCGCGCCTTGAAAGCGCGAACAAGGAATACGGCTCGAAATCGATTATTTCAAGGGCGGTGTATGAAAAGCTCGGAAAAGATTTCGTGTGCCGCGAACTCGACTACATAACGGTAAAAGGAAAAACAAAACCCGTGCGTATCTATGAAGTGCTGCAGGCGAAAGAAGCTGTGACCGATAAAATTCTTGATTTAAAACGGAAATTTGAAACCGGTTTGTCGTATTACCGAAAAATGGAATGGGATTCTGCAGAAAAATACTTTTCCGAAAACGCGGAAAAATACAACGATGCGCCGTCAAAAGTGTTTTTGAAAAGGATTGCCCGCTATCGGTTATCGCCGCCGAGCAAGGAATGGAAGGGCGTTTTTGTAATGACGGGAAAATAGCAGTCGCGCGACGGCGATCGGATTTTCGGGACGATCGCGTTTTCACGGCTGTAGACATTGCCTTTTACAAGAGCTTGCGTTTTTGCTTGTGTTTTGCTTGCAATCGCATCACCCTTTACGTTACAATAGAACGCTATGAAAGCTTCTCAAACGATTATTTCGACGCTGCGCGATTCTCCTTCGGATGCCGTCATCGAAAGCCACAAGCTTATGATGCGCGCGGGTCTTATCAGAAAATTGGCGAACGGATTGTACGCGTATATGCCCCTCGGTTTGCGCGCGCTGCGAAAAGCGGAAGCGATCATCCGCGAAGAGCTCGATGCCGCCGGTATGCTTGAAATAAAACCGACGGTCATTCAGCCGGGCGATTTGTGGAAAGAAAGCGGGCGCTGGCAGACGATGGGGCCGGAAATGCTGCGCGCCAAAACGAGAGGAGGACAGGATATGATCGTCAGTCCTACTGCGGAAGAAGCGTTTACGGCTCTTGTCCGCGACGGTCTTACCTCTTACAAACAGCTGCCTATCTTTATCTATCAAATCAATACGAAATACCGCGACGAAATCAGACCGCGCTACGGCGTTATGCGGGGCCGCGAATTTATCATGATGGATGCGTATTCGTATGATACGGACGAACGCTCCCTCGATGAAAGCTACGAAAAGTGTTCGCGCGCATACCGCCGCATTTTCAAACGCATGGGCATCAACGTGATTCCCGTAAGAGCCGATACGGGTGCCATGGGCGGAGACGGATCGGAAGAATTCATGGTCGAAAGCTCCGTCGGCGACAATACGCTTGTACTCTGTCCTTCGTGCGGCTATGCGGCAAATGTCGAAAAAGCTTCGTGCAAAGCCGATGTCGCCCTCGACGCTGCATGCAAGGTGCAGGTTGCGACCGACAAACCGATCGAAAAAGTTCCGTGCCCCGGCGTCGAAACCATTGCCAAAATGGAAGCGTTCTTTAAAATGAGCTCTTCGCAATTTATCAAAGTGCTCATCTACAAGACGTATAATTCCTCCCTCGATTTGACGGATGCGCCCGGAGGCGCCGCATTCAAGCGTGAAAAGGATGAGGGCGGAAACGAATATTATCCGGAAAGTTTTTTTGCTGTTGCCATCCGCGGCGACCTCGATGTGAACGAAACGAAACTCGCAGCTTCTCTCAAAGCGAGCGGCGCAGAACTTGCAGAGGAAGAAGACGTCATAAAGTATTCGGGTGCGCCGCACGGATTTGTCGGGCCTGTCGGATTGACGAAAGTGCCGCTCGTTGCGGACGAAAGCGTTATGGTAAAAAAGGACGACGGCTCGTACGACGTACGCGTCCACGATACGGTGACCGGCGGCGGCGAAAAAGACGTCGACAATATGCACGTCGAACCGCTGCGCGACTTTACGCCTTTTATGACGGCCGACGTGCGCACCGTAAAAGAAGGCGATGCGTGTGTCGTCTGCGGCAAAGCGCTCTATACGAAAAAAGGCAACGAGCTCGGCCACATCTTCAAACTCGGTACAAAATACACGAAGTCGATGAACGTTTCGTATCTCGACGTAAACGGCAAATCCTGCATACCGCTCATGGGCTGCTACGGCATCGGTGTCGACCGCACGCTCGCGTCGATCATCGAAGAGCATCACGACGACAAGGGCATCATTTGGACGATGAGTACCACGCCTTACCAGGTCGCGATCGTGCCGATAAAATACGAAGGCCGCATGAAAGAAGTGTCCGACGACATTTACGATGCGCTTACGAAGGCGGGTATCGAAGTGCTGCTCGACGACAGAAGCGAGCGGCCGGGCGTCAAATTCGCCGATATGGATTTGATCGGTATTCCGGTGCGCATCGTCGTCGGCGAAAAAAATCTTCCGAACGTGGAGATAAAAGAACGCTCCGCAAGCGAAGCATCCCTCGTGCCCGCAACCGACGCGGCAAAGCATGCGGAAAAGATAGTGCGCGATGCGCTCGCGGCTCTCAATGCTTAAACGCGATGCAAATTCGCGGTGCGCAAAAGGGAGGGGTGACCGTTATGCAACCGATAAAAAAAATCAATAATTATTATAAGGCGATCGCTTGTGCGGCGTTTTTTTTGTGCATGAGGGCGGCGAGTGCGCTTCCGGGATTTACGCCGTACGTCGAAGATGCATCGGGCGAATACGTGTATTACGAAGATAAGACCTTTACGCGGAAGTCTTACGTCGGCTTTCTGTGCTACGATGAAGCGACCTATGCCGCCAGATATTACGCGCCGAAAACGGATAAAGACGCGCCGCTTTCCGTAACGATTTTTGTAACGATCGATCCCGCATCCGATCATATGGAAATCACCGGTGAAAAGCAGATTGCATCCGGCTCTCCGCGCGACGGAGAAATCGTCAATTATCTTGAAGACATGATGTACACGCTGAATGCGCACCGTATCAAAGCCGGCAACATTGTCCGTGAAAACGAGCGGATCGTGCCCGACGACATCATGCAGTTCGGCGGCAAAGTCGTCGTCGAATACGATTACCTCATTCCGCTTTTCAACGTCGCGCGCATCGCAAAGGGAAGCGATATGTCGATGCTCTTCGACGTCGTAAGCGTCGGAAAGCTTGCGTCTTCGAGCGACGGAGCCTTTTCGAATTTTACGGGTTTTCCCGGATCCTACGCGGACAAAAAAAAGCGCACACAGCGAAAAAAAACCGCGGCAAAAAAAATGACGCTTTCGTTTGACGGGCAAAAACTTGACGCCGACGAAGACTGGGTGCAAAAGATGGACAATATGTGGATGCTCGGAAACGATGCGGTCATTTCCATGGCCTCTCTTCCGAAGCCCGCGGAAACTTCGCATCGTGCGGAAGCTCTCATGATCCGGCGCCTCCTCGAAGGAAACGGTACGTCTTATGCCGATTGGAGACGCGCTTCGGTGAAGGGCGCTGCGGGAACTTATGCGCTCGGCGCGGTCTTTTACGATGCCGAAAAAAAGCGGGCGACGCGAATCGTCAGGAAATTGACAAAGAGAAATGACGGTTCGTACGCGTTTTTTACGCTCAGCGTGTTCGAAAGCGCGTACGCTGCGGGCAGATCGTATTTCGACCGTATCGCCGATTCTTACCGGGTACAGTCGGATTTTTGAAAAGCATTTCCTAACCCTTTGAGCGCACGGATTGCAGCCGCGGAAACGCAATGTACGGCGGGGCTGTCGCTGTGGAGGCGATTTTTGCGTTACTCCTTCCTTTTTAGGGGATAGTGTTTTCCGTGCGTTTGTCCATAAATGTATGCGCGTATGTATTTTACTTTTTTAAAATATGTGCTATAATTTATTAATTCATTTTAAACCGATTTTCTGTCGGTAATTCGGAGATATCATGGCATTACAAAAAATGGCAGTCGATCTTGAAAAAATCAAGATGGCGATACATTCGGGTATACCGCTTTCCATTACGACATACACGCTGCCGCGCGAGATGGAAACCTATATGGGCGATATACTCAGTGCATTTTTGACCGAGTTGGATCAGCAGCAGATGATTCAGTATTTGAGTTATTGCCTGAGCGAGCTTATGACGAATGCGAAAAAGGCGAACACAAAACGCGTGTATTTCGCGGAAAAAAAGCTCAATATCATGGATGCGGGCGATTATAAAGCCGGTATGGCGACGTTCAAGGCGGACACGCTCGGCAATATCGATCATTATCTGCAGCTGCAAAAAGAAGCACGCCTTTATGTAAAGCTTTTTCTGCAAGCCCGTGCGAATAAAATCAAAATCGAAGTACACAACAATTGTCCGCTCACCGTTTTCGAATACAAACGCATCCACGATAAGCTCGCGCGCGCTCAGCAGTACACGTCTATGGAAGAAGCGCTTTCACAGATACTCGACGACTCCGAAGGTGCGGGACTCGGGCTCATCATCATGATTTTGATGCTCGAAAAGATCGGTTTGACGGAAGAGAATTTTCAAACGGTTTCGGAAAACGGCGAAACGATCACGCGCATCATATTACCGGTGAGCGAAAAGACGAAAAAGGAATTGTCGATCGTCGCGCTGGAATTTATTAAAACGATCAACGATTTGCCGCAGTTCCCCGACAATATCGTGCGGCTCAACAGGCTTTTAAACGATCCCGACTCGAAGATGTCGGACATAGCGATGCAGATAAGCAACGATGCGACGCTTACGGGAGAATTATTAAAGCTCGTCAACTCTGCAGCTTTCGCTCTTGCAAATCCATGTTCGAATATCGCGGACGCGGTAAAGCTCGTCGGCATACGCGGTATCAGAAACCTTTTGTACAGTATCGGCTCAATTAAAACGTTTGAAAGGGTTCCGGGCAGCAAAAAAGAGTTGTGGGCGCACGCATACCAAGTCGCATTCTATTCGTACAATATGGCGCGCAATTTTTGTGCGAACGAGCGTGCCGTCATCGACGACGCGTATATCTGCGGACTTCTCCACGATATGGGAAAGATCATCTTTGAAACGGCGCATCCCGATTTGCTCGAGCGCGTTATGACGGTCTGCAGCAACAAAGGTATTGCAAAAGAAACCTTCGAAAAATTGATATCGGGTGTGAACCACGGCGAGATCGGCGCGCGCGTTGCGGAAAAATGGAATTTTCCTGAAACGGTTTCAAACGTCATCCGCTATCACCACGAACCGGAAGAAGCGCCTGAGAATATCAGAAAGCTCGTGTCTCTCGTATACCTTGCGGATGCGACCGTGCACTATCAAAAAGGCGATATCGATTTTTATCAAATGGATCCCGCAGTGCTCTCGCTTTTCAAAATCACGTCGGAAGCGCAGCTGAAATCCATCGCCGACAGACTGTACATCGCATTTAAGCGCGACCGGACAAATTAATTAATAGATCGAAAGTCGGGTTTCGAAAATATCGACTGATAGCGCTGTGTTTACGGCGATGCTCCGTCCGTTCAGCCTTTTTTGACGGATTGCGTCCATGAGGCGAGGAGGACGCCGAAGGCGACGCCGACGTTGAGCGACGCTTTGAGTCCTTTCATCGGGATCGATACGCGCCCGTATTCGGCGCGATCGAGCGCTTGGGGGCTGAGGCCGAGTTCTTCCGAGCCGATGAGGCAGATGCCGCGTTTCGGAAAAACGAATTCGGAAATCGGCGTACCGCCCGTTTCGAGGGCGAAGATCGGCAGTCTGTGCGGCAAGTCGTCGAGCGATCTTCGTTCCCATCCGAGCGTTTCGATGCAGCCCATGCCGCTTCGCAGCGCTCGCGTTTGACGGGGATCGGCGCAAAACGGCGACAGGTATACTTTATCGACACCGAAAGCTTCCGCGCTTCTGAAAATCGATCCGAGATTGAAGGGCGAGCGTATGTCTTCCGCATACACGCACATACCGGGGTAAAAATCGCGCCGCCTTACGGTGCCGTTTTTATCGAAGGGGGAAGCGTGCGGTGCTATGACTAAATCCCATTCGGCAGGAAAAGTTCCGATGATTGCAAGGAGATGATTGCGCGCGCAGTTGCATACGCGCCTCTCGTCGAAGGGTTCGGCATCGATGAGAGAGCGGAGTTCCGCCGCCGCAGGAGAGGGGAGGGCGGGATCGTGCAGCACGATTTCCGCAAGGCGCTTCGTGTATGCCGCTCTTGTCATGGACGGAAAATCGTAGGACGAACCTTTTTCCGCGATACCTGCGATGTCGCGTTCGAGTGCTCCGAACGTAAGCGCGAGCTTCCGCCTACGCTGTCCGCCTTCAAGCTGAAACAGTTTTCCCGGCTCGATCATAGCGATGCTGCGAATGCGTTGCAGTTCAGTACGCGAGTTTGATGAAGTCGAACAAATCGTCCGATGTCATGCTGCGCGGCAGCGTGTTTACGAATTCAAGCTGACCCGCGTCTTCGGCGGCGAGCGCAAGCTGTTCGATCGAAATGGACAATTCTTTCAGGCGCGACGGAAGATTCGCTTTGGCGAGCAGTTCGCGGATGTACTCTGCAAAACGGACGGCCGCTTCTTCTCCGTGCACGTCGGAAGGAACGATGCGGGAAATGTGCGCGAGCTTTTCGACGCGCTCTATTTTGAATTTGCCGGCGTCCTCGATGATGCTCGGAAGCAAAATCGATGCGATGAGCGAACGCGAAACGGTAAAACGGGAATTGATGCACAGGGAAAGGAGCGTGCCGAGACCCGGTGCGCTTGAAGCGGCGGCGAGAGACGCCATGCAGCCCGCCTGAGATTTTAGTATTTCTTCCGGCGTCGTGATTTCGAGCGTCGGCGAACCGCCCATCGCGTAGCCCATGAGTTCGACCGATTTTTCGACGAGCATATCGCTGAAAAACGTCGCTTTTTGTGAAAGGTAGGCTTCGAGGGCGAGGCACAGCGTTTCAAGCGCCATCGCCGTATTTTGATTGTCGGTAAGCGTCAGCGTTAAATTCGGATCGATGACCGCAAGCTTGCACAACCCGTTCTGCGTTTTGAGCAGTTTTATTTGACGTGAACGCGAATCGACGATCGGAGTGACGGATGCGTAGATAAAGGGTTCCCGGATCGTCGTCGGCACACACACGAGGGGCAGCGCGCCCGTCGTCGGCACGGCACCGTCGACATAATCGTAGAGGTCGTGGTTTTCGTTGTAGAGCGAAGCGATCGCGCAGCCGGCATTGAGCACTTTAGAACCGCCTGTGGCGATGACGCCGTGAATGTGTCCGTCGCGTGCGAGAGCGAGTATGCGTTCGATCGTCTTCGTGTCCGCATTTTCGCCGAATTCGTTGAAAACGAAGTAATCGATTTTGCGTTCGGAAAGCGGTTCGAGCAGTTTATCCGCGAGGTTCACTTCTTTTAATATCGGATCCATGACGATGAGAAAACGCGAACCGTATTCGCGCACAAACTGTCCTATACGGCTCAGCGTATACGGCCCCAATACGATATTCGGTGAAATACGGAAAATAAAATCAGCCATAATACTCCCGTAAAAACTTTTGCGGAAAATAATAAATTCCGAAAAGTTTTCAGCTGCGCGCGAGAACGCACACGTATATGACCGCACGCTCCGTGAGAGCGGCCGGTACAAACAAAAAAAGACGGAACGATATTTCCGCCTTTTTTACATCGATCATTATTTTATCGCAATGCGCGTCGGATGATCAGAGTCCGAAGCTCGTCATAATGCGATCCGCAGCGGAATCGATTACGGCATTATTCAGATAAGACGGATCTTTGATCTTTTCTTTTACCGCAGCGACGCGGTCGGCGCGAACATCCGACGTTTCGGCCGAAACTTTGTCCATATAATACAAAGCGGCCATGCGCTTGGCTTCTTCGGAAACGCTGATCGAATCGTTGCCGACCTTCGGTGCTCCCTGTTCGTTTATCCGGTGAGCGTTCTGCACATTGTTAAGAGGATTTACTCCCCCGATTTTGTCTATCATCATTCCGTCCTGCCCCTCTGCCGATTAATTATCGGCAGATTTATCAGAAAGTTTAATTTTTTTTACACCCGAAACGAAAACCGCACATTCGCCTTTTATCGACTCTCGGGACGCGAACTCGTCGCGCAGCTCTGTCGCCGTTCCATCGATGATTTCTTCGTGCAGTTTTGTCAGTTCCCGCCCGATCACGATACGGCGCTCACTATCAATATCGGCTAAATCGCCGAGCAACTTGAGGAGCCTGAACGGCGATTCGTACAAAATAACGGCATCCCCCGAAGAGAGGAGCTCTTTCAAGCGCCGGCGGCGTTTTCCCGGAGAAGGTGACAAAAACCCTTCGAAAACGAGGGTTTTTCCGCCCGCTCCCGCAACGCTTACGAGAGCGGTGAGCGCCGAAGGGCCGGGAACGGGTACGACGGCAAAACCTGCATCGCGCACGATACCCGCCAAAAGGGCGCCCGGATCGCTGATGCCGGGCGTGCCCGCATCGCTCGCGTAGGCGACGTTTTTGCCGCTTTTCAGCAGATCGACGATTTTTTCGGCCGACTTTTCTTCGTTTTGCGCCCTGCACGATACGAGCGGCTTGCGTATGCCGAAATGCGTGAGCAGCTCAAGCGTGTGCCGCGTATCTTCACATGCGATGACATCCGCCGCTTTGAACGTTTCGAGTGCGCGGAACGTAATATCGCCGAGATTGCCGATCGGTGTTCCTACGATATATAACGAGGCCACGATGAAATCAGTATAAACCTTCAACCGCAATTTTGCAAGGCGACGGTTGGCGCTTGGCGTATAATTTCGCAAAAGGCAGACCGTGCAGCAAGCAACCGAATTGTTAAACTATAGATTGAAAATAATACGATTATGTATTATAATTGGTAAATTAATGAGCTGTAAATAAAGCTGTACGATTGAGAGGTTTTGCATGAGTGACACAAATTCCATCAAATTGATCGAGAAATTTCCGTTTACTACGAGAGCGCTGTTTATGGGGGCGTATGTTTTGCCGACGCTTGCGTTCGGTCCCTTTCTCGTTTTTATTCATGCGTTTTCTATAATGGATTTTCTGCGCATACTCTTTACACCGATCTGTTTGATAGGCTTAGTCGTCTTCAATGTCGTTCTACCGATCTGTGTCTATGTGTATTATGAAAACAGCATTTGCAAATACGACGGTTCGCAAACGTCGGTGCAGATCACCAACCTGCGCGCAAAACATTTTGAAAATCTCTCCATAATCGGCGCGAATATCAACGGTATTGCCTTGTTTACGTTTATGCTTATAGCATGTCGTTTGCATACTATCGAGTATCAGCCGCTTGTGTTGCTGTTGGCGGCCGGAGGCAGTACATGGCTGTTTGCACTGATTTCGTATATTCCGTTCCTTGAATATTTTGAAAAACATATTCACAATCTTCCGATGAAAAGCGAATATATAACGCTTTCGGTGTTCATAAGAAATGCGAATATCACCGGCTTCAGTTTTTTGGGTGTTATCTGCTATGTACTCGCGCCGATGTTTTGTACGGCGAACGCAACGATGGACGCGCTTCCGTTGTTTTTGGCGCGCGTTTTGCCCGTGCTTATCATAGGAAGCGTCGCCGCTATTTTCGATTCGTATCTTTTTATAAGCAATATGCAAAAGCGTATTGTAGCGATGACGAAATTTTCGGCGTATCTTTCCAAAAACGATTATACGCAAAAGAGCCTTGTCGTAACGAGCCGTGACGATTTCGGTGCTCTTATGACGGACTTAAATCAATTTTACAACGTCATGCGTCGCCTGCTCCGCGCCATTATGAGCATGGTCGCCGTTTCCACCGATTCGGCGGGAAATCTTGCCGACGGCGTGAGCGAAACGTCTTCGAGCATTATGCAGATCGTCGCAAATATCGAATCGGTCAAGAGCAGGATCGTCAATCAGGCGGCGGGGGTCGAAGAAGCGCAGGCGACTGTCAAAAGTATGGTCGAATACATCAACGATCTCGACAAAAATATCGACCGGGAAAAGGTGAGCATCGATTCGTCTTCGACGGCGGTCGAAGAGATGGTTGCAAATATCCGATCGGTGACGAATACGCTGAAAGCGAGCGGATCCGCCGCGCAAAAACTCAGCGATGCATCGAATAACGGGCGGGCTGCAATAGAGCAGGCGGTCGATCGTGCGCGCGATATCCTCGAGCGATCCGAAGGTTTGCTTGAAGCGAGCAATATCATCCAGAGCATCGCCGATCAGACGAACCTGCTCGCGATGAACGCCGCGATCGAAGCGGCACATGCGGGGGAAGCGGGCAAAGGCTTTTCCGTCGTTTCGGACGAAATCCGAAAGCTCGCCGAACAGTCGAACGAACAAGGTAAAACGATCAGCGAACAGCTGCAGGAACTGCAGGAATCGATTCAGCAAGTGTCGAACGGTACGACGCAGGTAAAAAATCAATTCGATACGATCTTTTCGCTTGCCGACGACGTTACGGAACAGAACCGCACTGTTATGTCCGCGATGCAGGAACAGTCGGCCGGCAGCTCTCAAGTGCTTGAAGCGATGACCGAAATCAAATCGACGATCGAGCTTGTCGCAAAAGGTTCTGCAGAGTTGACGAACGGCGGCAAGCAGATCGCAGCGGAGATGACCGCCCTTGCCAATTTGACGGAAGAGATCAACGGCGCAATGAGCGAAATGTCGAGCGGGGCACAGTCGATCATCCACTCCGTGCAGAGTGTCGATTCCGCAACGACGGCGAACCGCGACAACGTTCAAAAGCTTTCCGACGAAATAAATACCTTTACGGTCAACCGCTGATCGAACACCGCGTGCGCACGGTCGTGAGATTTTGTAAACTCGTCAAACACATATGCACTCTGCCGACAAGGGTATGCGCGGCGGTGCGGAATTCGCTTGAGGCGTTTAGGACATCGCTAAAAAAACCGGTTGCATTTTAGAGGTGCCGTTGCACTTTTAATATTTTTTGTCGATCCTTACTGTGTCCGCTGTAGTGCGATGCCGCACTTTGCGCCTTACCGCGGCTTAGGGCGCGTCGCCGCTCAAGCGCTTGTTTAATAATTTTAAAAAAATATCACGTGTCCCCGATATACTGATTTTTTTATATTGACAAACGCTTTTTTTGAAATATAATGAAAAGATATACCATAAGTGGAGTTATTATATGAGTGTAAGTATTACCATTAAGGATGCGGTAAAAATTTTTGACGGTAAAACGATAATCGACAAATTGAATGTCGGTGTCCGTGCAGGAGAATTTTTTACGTTGCTCGGTCCGTCGGGCTGCGGCAAAACGACGCTGTTGCGCATGATCGCCGGTTTTAATTCCATCGAAGGCGGCGATTTCTATTTTAACGATAAGCGCATAAACGATTTGGATCCGTCGAAGCGGAATATCGGTATGGTGTTCCAAAATTATGCGATCTTTCCGCATTTGACGGTCAGAAAAAACGTCGAATTCGGTTTGCAAAATAAAAAATTGACAAGGACGGAAATACACAACCAAGCGGAAAAATTTTTAAAATTGATGCAGATCGATCAGTTCGCGGAACGGATGCCGAGCCAGCTTTCCGGCGGTCAGCAGCAGCGCGTCGCGATCGCGCGTGCACTCTGCATAGAACCGAGCGTCTTGCTGATGGACGAACCGCTTTCCAATCTCGACGCGAAGCTCCGCGTTGAAATGCGTTCGGTTATCCGCGAAATGCAGAAAAAAATCGGCATTACGACGATCTACGTTACGCACGATCAGGAAGAAGCGATGGCGGTTTCCGACAGGATCGCCGTTTTGAACGGCGGCGTTATCCAGCATATCGGAACGCCGAAAGCGATCTATCAGCGCCCCGTCAATATGTTCGTCGCTTCGTTTATCGGCAGAAGCAATTTAATAAACGGTAAACTCACCGTCCGCGGCGGATCGTGCTTTTTGTCGGTATTCGATTACGAAGTCGAAGTGAAAAACGTGCAGGATCGGTATAAGCACGATCAAGATGTCGTCGTTTCCATACGGCCGGAAGAATTCCTTATGCGGAAGCATGGCGAAGACGGGATATCCGCAAAGATCTTCGACTGCATTTTCCTCGGTTTGAGCACGCACTTTGTCATCACGCTGCCCGACGGCATGGAAATCGAAACGATTCAAATTTCGGCGCTCGACGATTTATTAAAAAAAGACAGCGATATAAAGCTCGGTCTCGATATCGATAAGATCAATATTTTTACCGCCGACGGAGAACACAATATTTTGTCCGGCGTAAAAGACGACAATGCGGACACGGAGAGCGTACATGCTGCACAATAAACGAAAAGTCGATGTTTGGACATTTGTGTCTCTCGTCATCATGGCGGCGTTTATATTGACGCTGCTCTATCCGATGATAAAGATCTTCAGGCTGGCGGTGCTCGACGAAAGCGGACGCTTTACGCTGCAGAACTTTGCGACGTTCTTTTCGAAGCCGTACTACAGCCGTACGATATTGAACAGTTTCGAGCTCGCCGTTTTAATTACGCTGTGCTCACTCCTCATCGGTATTCCGTTTTCGTACTTTTATTCGTTTTACGTATTAAAAGGCGCGAAAACGATTTTCATTTTGAGTATTTTGTGCTGTATGTCGGCGCCCTTTATCGGCGCGTACGCGTGGATCCTGCTGCTCGGCAGGTCGGGCGTACTCACCGTTTTTTTGGAAAACACGCTGCACATAAAAATGTTCGGCAGCATCTACGGTATGGGCGGCATCGTCCTTGTCGAAACGCTTAAACTGTTTCCGCTCGTATTCATCTATATGAACGGCGCGTTTAAAAACATCGATAACAGTCTGCTCGAAGCGTCCGCAAACCTCGGCTGTGTCGGCGTAAACCGCCTGCTCAAAATCATCCTGCGGCTGTGCATGCCGACGATCCTCGCGGCATCGCTGCTCGTGTTTATGCGATCGTTCGCGGATTTCGGAACGCCGCTTTTGCTCGGCGAAGGATTCCGGACGTTCCCGGTGGAGATCTACAATCAATACCTCGGTGAAAACGGTACCGATTTTCATTTTGCGGCGACGATCAGCGTCATCGCAATTGTCATCACGGCGCTCGTGTTTGCATTGCAGAAGTGGGGCACAAATAAATTCAAATTTTCGATCAACGCGCTGCATCCCGTACAAAAGAAAAATCCCGGATTGGTCGGCGGTATTTTGATGAACGCATATTGCTATCTCATCATCGCGTTTTCGTTTTTGCCGCAGCTCTATGTCATCTACCTGTCGTTTAAAAAATGCGATATGGCTGTGTTCAAACCGGGCTTTTCGCTCGACAGCTACCGTGCTGCGGCCAGACGGCTCTTGTTCCGTTCGTTTTCCAATTCTCTGCTCATCAGCGGCCTCGCGCTGCTCGTCATTATTTTGCTTTCGATCTTTATCGCGTACCTCGTCGTGCGCCGTTCCAATCTCTGGAACAATTTGATCGATTCCATTTCGATGATCCCGTATATCATCCCCGGTTCGGTTATCGGCATTGCGCTCGTCATCGCGTTCAGCAATAAACCTCTGGCGCTGACGGGGACGATGCTCATCATGATCATTTCGTTCGTCATACGACGTATGCCGTATACGATACGTTCGGCGACGGCAAATCTTATTCAAATCCCGATGAGCATCGAAGAAGCGTCCATCAGTCTCGGCACGTCAAAGCTGAAAACCTTCCGCGCCGTCACCGTACCGATGATGACGAACGGTATTTTATCGGGTGCGATTTTGAGCTGGGTTTCGCTCGTAACGGAACTGTCGAGTTCCATCATCCTGTACAACAACAGTACGATCACGCTGACGATGTCCGCATACGTTTCCATCGCGATGGGAAATTACGGGATGGCGTGTGCATTTTCGTCCATCTTGACGGTTTTGACGTTCGTATCGCTGCTCGTCTACTTGAAAGTGAGCGGTGCCGAAGATATACAGGTATAAAAAACATTGTACTTTTGAGGTTCTCAAATCAGTTTTCAAATTTACAAAATATGGAGGTATTTATGAAAACGAAATCGATAATTTTTGCCGCGTTGTTGGCGAGTCTGTGTCTCCCTGTTTTTTCTCTCGGAGAATCCGACAAAAAGAACAACAGGATCGTTTTGTATTCTTCGATGACCGAAAACGATATCGGCAATTTAACGAAATTATTCGAAGCGAAAAATCCGGGAATGACGATCGAAGTCGTCAACGGTTCTGCCGGCGAATTGACCGCGCGGATCCGTGCGGAAAAAAACAATCCGCAGGGCGACGTCATGTGGGGCGGTCTTTCGAACAGTGACGGCAAAATCAATGCCGATCTATTCGAACCGTTTCTGACGAAGTACGAACCGGAGATCATGGCCGACTACCGATCGAACAACGGTTTTTACAATCTCGATCACCTTTCGACCGTCGTGTTCTGCGTCAACACCGATTTGGAAAAGCAGCTCGGTTTGAACATTAAAGGTTATCCCGATTTGCTTGATCCGAAATTAAAAGGCAAAATCGTTTTTTCGGATCCCAACTCGTCGTCCGCCGCGTGGAACAATGTATGCAATATCATGTCCGTGTACGGGAACGACAGTCCGAAGGCATGGGATTACATCGAAAAACTTATTAAAAACGGTCTCGTCGTTTCGACGTCGTCTTCCGTGTGTTTCAAAAGCGTACAGACGGGCGAATATGTTGTCGGATTGACGTATGAAGACGGCGCTTCGACGCTGCTGAAATCCGGTGCAACG
Organism: Treponema sp. Marseille-Q4523; assembly: GCF_016901105.1. Lineage (NCBI taxonomy): Bacteria > Pseudomonadati > Spirochaetota > Spirochaetia > Treponematales > Treponemataceae > Treponema > Treponema sp. Marseille-Q4523. The sequence continues at coordinate 37,182 of NZ_JAFEVM010000026.1, forward strand.
AATATCAGAATGGTGTATCCGGCCGAAGGGACGTCCGCATCGGCGTTCGGCTGCGCGATGATCAAAGGCTGCAAAAATCCCGAAGGCGCAAAAATGCTCATAGAATTTTTGATGAGCCCGGAAGGCGAAACGGAACTCGGCAACGCGCTGCAGACGCTGCGCTTGACGAATACGAAAGCGACGTACACGTCGAAGTATCTCCCCGCAAGCAAAGACGTGAAATGGGTGAGCCGCGATATCGATTGGCTGATTGCGAACAAAAAAGCGGTGCTCGAACGGTGGAACGCGATTTACACGTCGAACCACAAATAAGCGCTACGCCGTAAAATTGTTTTTGCATGAGGGCTGCCGAAAAAGTTAAGCGACTTTTGAGGCGGCCCCTTTTTTATCGTGCACCGACTGAGGGCATTGTCTATACCGACGAAGCGCGTTGCCGAAAGCCGTGCCATCCGCCGTGTATAACGGCAGCGGACAGTATCGGCGGCGAGTGCCGTCAACGCTACAGCGTAAACTTCCGCACTTCGTCCGTCAGTATTTCGATGCTGTGTTTGTTTTTTTGCGTTATTTTGCTTACGTCTTGAACGGCGTCATTTATTTGATTTGCGCCGAGCGCCATTTCATCCATGCTGTCGGTGATGATACCGGTTAAATCGTCGAGCCGTTTCATTTCTTCGGCAACGTTTTCGCTGCCTTTCAGCATTTCCGCGGAATTGCTGCTCACTTGCGCCGTCACCGTATTGATGTTTTTAATCGCGGTCAGCACTTCTTTGCTGCCGTATTCCTGTTCCTGCATCGCTTTTATCAATTCATCGCTCATGATTTTGACCTGTTCCGACAGATCGAAGATCACCGTAAATTTTTCTTCTACCGTTTTTGCGGCGGCTGCGAGCGTATCGATTTCGGACGACAGCATCTTTAAAGTCACCGTTATGTTTTTGCCCTGTGCCGCCGAGTCTTCCGCAAGCTTTCTGATTTCATCCGCAACGACCGCAAACCCCTTTCCCGTTTCGCCTGCATGCGCCGCTTCGATCGCCGCGTTCATTGCGAGTAAGTTCGTCTGCCGCGCTATGTTTTGAATGACCGTGCTCGCTTCCAATAAACCGCCGGACGCTTCGATGATTTTTTGCGTGATACTGTTCGAATCCGTTATCGTCCCTTTGCCGTCTTCCGTAGCGGACGCAAGCATTTTTATGGTGTCGTCCGTCTTTTCGAGCGTCTGCGTGATCGCCGCAATGTTCGCGACCATCTGCTCGATAGCGGTCGATGAAACGGAAACGCTCGCCGCCTGCGTTTCGATGCTCGTGTTGAGTTCCTGAATCGCGTTGATGATTCTCTCAACCGTTACGGCCGTTTCCGTTACGCTTGCCGCTTGTACCGTCGCTTTCATTTTGACATCGTTGATGTTTCCGCTGATCTGCTTTATCGAGCTTGCGGTTTCGGTCATATTGCTTACGAGTTCAGCGCCGATTTCTTCCATTATGCCGGTGTTCGAATCGACCGCTTTGATCGAAGTTCCGACGTTTTCCATCGCGTAGTTAAAGTATTTCGACAGATCGGTCAGTTCGTCGTTGCCTTTTACGGGTAAGCGCGTATTCAGTTTTCCTTCCGAAATGCTTTTAAGTGCCTGCACCGTTTTATGGATCGGTTTTATTAAAGTCGATTTCATAAACGTTATCACCGTAATTATTAAAACGGCGATAAAAAACAGCGCGATTGCAATATTTACGATTAATAATGTATAAAAGGATTCGAATATAACGCGCTTTTTTACTTCGAGATACATGAAGACACCCGTTTCGGCGATCGGGGCGACGAAGATAATATTGCCTTTATTTTCGATAACGGTTTGTCCGTTCATTTCCGCGTTGCCGAGTATTTGTTTTCCGATCGATTCTTTGTCGTTACTGTTTAAGCACCTGCCGGAGCCGTCAACGAGCGATAAAACATACTCGCGGATATTTTGAAAACGTACGGTGGAAAAATAATCGATCAACGGCGCAAGCCCCAAATCGATCGTTACGACGCCCTGTTTTTTCTTTCCCGCCGACAGCACCGACGTCGCGGTTATCATCGGAACGCCGGTTACCGCATCGTGATAGAGCGCGCTCCACACGACTTTTTTGTTTTCCGCAAGGCCGTCGTGCGTATACCAATTGAACTGCGTGTAATTATTCGCGTCGGTATTATATTCCCACGTCATCTGTATTTTGTCATTATCGCGGAACCAATATGGACCGTATAATTTTTGACCCGGTATCGTATACGGTTCAAGCCAAAAACCGCCGCCGACGATCGTATCGTCGGCGGCGATCATCGCACCGCTTATATCTTCAAGTCTTTTGAGATCGGCAAAACCGAAAGTATTGATCAGTAATGCATAATTGGTTGCAATGCTTTCCACTTTTGAAAATATCTTTTCATAGATGACCATCGATTCCCGTTCGACCCTGTTCCGCAAACTGTTTTTCGTATTGGTCAGAATGATGGATGAAAATTGTTTAAAGATGATCGTACTCAGCAATGTTATCGATACGATAAAAATAACGGATACGATGCATGAGGTTTTGAATACCAAGCCTCTTCTTTTCGTCGTTTTCGCAGGCAGCGTATCATCGCTTTTTCGGCCGGTCATATTAAAGTCCTCCTTGTAAAATTTCTTACGCCACGAATAAATTTTTAGGATACTCTTAATAATCGCTGTTCGATGTTGTCGGATGGAATCAAGGGTCTTCATTATCCTAGAGCTTTTTATACGATTTGTCTACGGTCGTCCCGTGCGGTTCGGCGATGCCGTTTGCCACGAATGCGAAAATAGTATATGCTTGCGCCTATGCGACAGGCGGTACAAAAAATTGTTAAAGAACGCGTCGGCGGCGTCGGTGCGAGTCTTCGGCGAATAGCGCTCATTCTCATTGCGGCCGTTATCTCGGCGTTGAATATGAAAACCTTTATCCGTGCGGGCGATCTCTTCCCCGGCGGTTTTACCGGATTGACGCTGCTCATTCAGCACGTCGCACGGACGTATTTTTCGTTTGAGCTTCCGTACAGTCCCGTCATGCTTGTCATGAACGTCATCCCTATCGTCATCGGTTTTAAATACATCGGCAGGCGTTTTACGCTGTACACCTGTCTCATGGTTGTCACCTCTTCCGTACTCGTCGACCTCTTTCCCGATTTTGCGATCATCGACGACGTGCTGCTGTCAGCCGTTTTCGGCGGTATCATTGCTGCGTTTTGCGGATACCTGTGTCTTCGTGCAGGTGCGTCGGGCGGCGGTACCGAAATCATCGCGATTTTCATTTCCGAAAAATACGGCAGGGATGCGTGGAACTATATGCTCGTCTTTAACACTGCGATCCTTTTGATCGCCGGAACGATTTTCGGTTGGGAGCGCGCACTCTATTCGATCTTTTTCCAATTTTCCGCGACCCAGCTGCTCAATTCCATATACAAGCGTTATCAAAAGACGACGCTCTTTGTCATTACGAACCGTCCCGCCGACGTATACAAGACGATTCACGAAATAACGAATCACGATGCGACGGTCTTTAAAGGCAAGGGCTGCTATCAGGGAGCGGAACGCGATTTGGTGTATTCGGTCGTCGCTGCGGATGAAGTGCAAAAAGTTGCGCGGAAGGTAAAAGAAGCCGACCCGCTCGCATTTATCAATATCCTGCATTCGAAACAGATACTCGGTCAATTTTACCTGCGTCCGAACGATTGAACGGCTCGGCGTCAATACGATAGAGGCGGGCACAATACGCGGAAGATAGGACAATACATCGCATTCTCAAAAAAAATTGTAATAACCGATGAACATACTATTATTTCTGTAACCGGCAGAACTTGTAAAGAAGGAAATGTTATGCCATGAAAAAAAAATTACTTTATATAGTTT